>CAYWAG010000167.1:0-4741 GCA_964455925.1 uncultured Verrucomicrobiales bacterium
CTAGCGACATGCTCCGGAGTGCTAACGCTTGTATTGCGGGCAAAAACACGAACAGAAAATTGTCGTGTAGTGTGAAACCAGCTCGTTCGTTTGCGGATCTATCGAATCGTCTCCCCCAAGGCCCTATATGAGAGCGCATCTCTGACCACGGTGGTTCGTCAGAATTAGCCGTTACGCATTCCTGAACCTTACATCCCCTAGACGGGGTTGACAAGTAGGGATGGCTTAGTAAGGGTAGGAGCATATGAAAAATGCGTTTCTTGATTCGACCTTTCCGCCGAACTGGCCGGCGATGACCCCAGAGTTATTAGAGCCTGCTGTGCAGCAGGGGATCGCGGAGGCGAACGCGGCGATCGATGCCATCGTGGCGCAGGAGTTATCTGCGGTGACTTATGCCTCGACCTTTGGGGCACTAGAGGAGGCGACGGAGTCTCTCGGCCGTGCCTGGGGGCGCGTTAACCACCTGGATAGTGTGGCAAACAGTGATGCACAACGTGATGCCCTGAATGCGATGCTCCCAGTGGTCACGGAGTTCTACTCCCAAATCCCGCTCAACAGTGCGCTCTGGGAGGTGCTAAAGGCGGCGAAGGCGGCCGCTGCGCAGGAGGAACTCTCGGCAACGCAGCGCCGTCACATCGAGGAGTCCTGCGCTGGGTTTATCAATGCGGGGGCGGATCTCTCTGCAGAGGAGAAGGCACGTTACGCAGAGATCGCGTCTGAGCTCAGCCAGAAGACGCAGAAGTACTCCGAGAATGTCCTAGACTCGACCAACGATTGGGAGCTGATCGAGGCGGATACGTCGCGCCTAGCAGGGCTGCCGGAGTCTGCGCTAAAGGCCGCCGCGGCGGATGCGCTGGCTAAGGGGCATGGCACGGAGGAGGCACCACAGTACCGCTTTACCCTCCATATGCCTAGCCTACTGCCTGTGCTCCAGTTTGCAGAGAATGATGCGATCCGGAAGGAGATCTGGGCGGCGAACCAACAGATCGGGAATAAGGCTGGGTTTGAGAACGGGGAGCTGATCCGCGAGATTATTGCGCTCCGTCAGGAGAAGGCGGCGCTCCTAGGCTACGGCTGCTTTGCGGATCTAACGACCGCGCGTCGTATGGCTAAGTCTGGGCAAGCCGCTCTGGACTTTACCTCAGATCTACACACGAAGGTAGAGGTGGCGTTCCTGAGCGAGTGCCAGGAGTTACAGGCGTATAAGGCGGCTGAAACAGGCGGCGAGGTCGCCCCCCTAGAGCCTTGGGAGACCGCGTATTGGGCGGAGAAGCGCCGTAAGGAGCTCTATGACTTTGATGAGGAAGAGCTGCGCCCCTACTTCCCGCTGGATCGGGTCATGCAAGGCCTGTTCGACCTCGCGCAACGACTGTTCGGGGTGACGATATCGGAGCAGGAGGGCGTCCCCGCATGGCATGAGGAGGTGAAGTACTATGACCTCATTGATACCGCCAGTGGTGAGCAGTTAGGCTCCTTTTACGCGGATTGGCACCCTCGCGAGAGTAAGCGGGGGGGCGCCTGGATGAACTCGTTTGAGGATGGAGTCCCGGCGACAGAGAGCAGCGCGCGTGAGCCGCATCTAGGGCTGATCTGTGGAAACATGACTAAGCCTGTGGACGGGCAGCCCGCCCTGATGACACACCGCGAGGTGGAGACGATCTTCCATGAGTTTGGGCACCTGATCCACCAGCTCTTTAGTGAGGTAGAGGTGAAGGCGCTATGTGGCACGAACGTGGCGTGGGACTTTGTAGAGCTGCCGTCGCAGCTGATGGAGAACTTCTGCTGGGATCGAGAGTCGTTAGACTTCTTTGCGCGTCATTATGAGACGGGGCAGGCGATTCCGGAGGCTCTCTTTAGTAAGATGGTGGCAGCCCGGAACTATATGAGCGCCTCTGGGTTTATGCGTCAGCTGGGGCTGGGTAAGCTGGATCTGGAGCTACACCATGATACGTCTCTGGATCTGAGCCGCTCCTGGGAGGAGATCGACCAGGAGGTCACTGCGGGGTATAAGACCCCATTGGCTACAGAGCCAGCGAGCATGGTGTACCGCTTTAGCCACCTGTTCTCCAGCGCTACGGGATATGCCGCGGGATATTACTCCTATAAGTGGGCAGAGGTGCTGGATGCAGATGCCTTTACCCGCTTCCAGCAGGAGGGCATCCTGAACCCAGAGGTCGGGATGGAGTTCCGTAACGCCCTCCTGTCCCAGGGGAATGCGGCGGAGCCAGAGGAGCTGTTTCGTGCCTTTATGGGGCGCGATCCGGAGCTAGAGCCGCTCTTAGTGCGCTCTGGGATTCCTGTCTAACCCCCCCCTTGCATCACCCTCCACCTTGACGACAGATGGCTATGACGACAGATGATAAGAAGGCGGGCCTCTTAGTGCCCCTCTGGACGCTCTCACACCGGGATGACTACGGGATCGGTGATCTCCGGTCGCTGCGGCTCTTCCTGCCCTGGGCGCAGAAGGCGGGGCTCTCGTTCATCCAGCTCCTACCGGTGAATGAGATGGATCAGACTAACAGTCCCTACAGCGCGATCAGCTCGGTGGCGCTGGACCCCATCTACCTGGACCTCTCGGCGATCCCTGCGTGGTCCACCGCACTGCCCAAGCCCCTGCCAGCCCCCTCTAAGCGTGAACCCGTAGATTACGCTAAGGTCAGGGCAGAGAAGTCCGCCTTACTCCGCCAGGGTTACCAAGCCTTCTGTAAGCTCCCTAGTGCAGAGCAGGAGGCGTTCCAGACCTTTAGGCAGGAGCAGGCGGAGTGGCTACCCTCGTACAGTGCGTTTCGTTACCTCATGGCGCTCCATGGGGAGCGTCCCCAATGGGAGGAGTGGGGGAGTGACTATCGTGACCCGCAGCGCGCGCTGCAGACACTCCTGGAGAGCATACAGCAGCCCGGGAGCACAGCCGCGAGTGAGATTCAATACTACGAGTGGCTCCAATGGCACTGCTTTACCCAATGGCAGAGCGTGAGCCAGTATGCGGATTCGCTAGGGGTTCAGCTGATGGGGGATATTCCGGTGGGGGTGTCGTTTGATAGCGCGGATGTCTTCCTGGAGCCAGATAACTTTGACCTCAGTTGGTCAGGCGGTGCCCCGCCAGAGACCATGTTTAAGGACGATGCCTTTGCACAGAAGTGGGGGCAGAACTGGGGCGTGCCTCTATATAATGACGCGTATTTAGAGGAGACTGGGTTTGCCTGGTGGCGCCGCCGGGTGCGTAAGCATACGGAGATCTTCTCCATGTTTCGCATCGACCATGTGCTGGGGCTCTACCGCATGTATGCCTTCCCGTGGCGTCCGCGCCATAATGCGGTCTTCCTCCCCCTCAGCGAGGATGAGGCAACAGAGGCTACCGGTGGACGCCTACCGGGGTTCCGTCCACATCCAGATCATACCATGGCACAGGTCCAGGAGAATAAGGCGCGGGGGGCACGCTTTATCCAGCATATTCAGGAGGCGGCAGCGGGCGCAGAGATCATTGCCGAGGATCTGGGGGTAGTGCCTCCCTATGTGCGCCCCCATCTGGAGAGCTGTGCGATCGCTGGGTTTAGGATCGCTCCATGGGAGGTCGATAAGGCAGGGGAGCCACTACCTGTGGCGAGCTACCCCTACCAGAGCTTCTGCACCTTCTCTACGCATGACCATCCCCCCATGCGTACAGTATGGAGCGAGTGCCGGGAGCAGCTCGAGGATGAGGATACGCCTACCCGCGTAGCGGCGCAGGAGCTCATGCCCGTGCTGGCAGCGCATGCCCAGCTCACCTTACCGGCGGCACCGCTCAGTACCGATGATGTTCCCGTCTTCTCCCGTGAGATTAAGTGGTCCACGATAGAGACCCTGCTGTGCTCCTCGTCGCGTTACGTTGCCTTTATGATCACAGATCTACTGGGGATAGCGGAGCGGTTTAATACGCCCTCTACCGTCGGACCGCATAACTGGACATACCGCCTCCCGGTAACGGTGGAGGAAATGGTGGAGCGGAATGCGACACGCCAGCTACAAAAGGAGCTGAACTATCGCATCGGTCTGCACCGCCCGCGTTAACCGTATTTGCCGATCCAGTTCCCGACATTGACCAGCAGGGGGGCCTTCTTACGGAGGTGCCCCATGATGTATTGGCGGTCACGGGCACAGGTGGCTAGGGCGCGGAGCGCATCCTCGCCCATCTCTTGCCCCGTAAACAGCTCGGCCTCGGATTGTTCCGTAAAGTCCAGCCGAGGTTGCAGGGACTTAGACTCTACCTGTGCGCCAATGTCGTAGCGGGAGAGCAGCAGCCGCTGCTGCGCCGCGCCCTTTTGCTTCCAGCCCTCTACCAGGAGGCGTGTGTTCGTGCTGGCATCCTCGTTCAGCAGTGAGATCAGGGTGGCCTCATGGCGCAGAAAGCGCGCTAGGGTCTTCAGCGGCACCCCGGTGGTGTGGATAAAGATGATCTGCTTTACAAAGGCATGGTATGCCGAGTAGAGCGCAGAGGGGGGATCCTGATCTGACCACACGCCATAGGCCGCAAAGAACGAGATAATGTCCGCCTCCTGACATGCTAGGGAGCGGGCAATACGAGCAGACCAACGAGGATTCATAAGACGAGAAGGGGGGAGGGAAGGGCCTCAGGAGAAGGCGAGGTCACACCAGCTAAATCTGATCTGCCCAGCCAGCACCAGCAAAAAAGCCTTCAGTATCTCAAAACACACTACACGACATTTTTTTACCCGCAGATTACGCTGATTTACGCAGATTATTT
>CAYWAG010000168.1:0-4737 GCA_964455925.1 uncultured Verrucomicrobiales bacterium
ATGTATTCACGAGCGGGACGCTCGTGCCACAGTCTTTACCGCCGTAATGTGAGTGGTAAACAAAAAAAGCCTCAGGCATTACTGCCGGAGGCTTCTCTAGTGTCTCAAATCAGAGCTTACTTGTAGTATGTGACTACAGGTGCAGGCTCAACACTACCGAAGGATGGAGCTGGACGAAGAGGAGGAACCTCTGACGCTACTGCACAGCAGCCACAAGATGAAATGAGAGAAGCAGTAAGACCTGCCGCAGCAATGGTAAGAAGAAGGGTAAGTTTTTTCATAGTAATTAAGACGCTAGCGCAGTGAAGAGAGTATAAAAAGAAAAAAAATCACCAGAAACTGGTGATTTTTTATTGTGTTGTAGCTGTCTATTAGGCGAACCGCCTACAGACGGTAGCCTTACTTGTAGAAAGTAACAGGAGTGCTGTCACACTTCTTAGCAGCGCACTTAGATGCACACTCAGGCTTAGCAGAGCAAGATGGCTCAGACGCGCCACCGTAACAAGAACAAGAAACTGCGAAAAGAGACGCAACTGCGGTAAGGGTAAGTAGGATTGTTTTCATATGTGACCGCGAATCATAAGGAGTTAATGGCACGCGTCAACTCCCATTTTTTCCGATTTCCCAATAAGATGAATCTGCCGAAGCGTATTACAGCTGCGCTAAGCGGTCTTCCTCCTCGCTTACGGAGTTAATGCGCAGGAGGACATTGATATTATGCTTTTCGCCTGCAGCCTTAATGACACTGCGGATCGCACTAGCGGTGAACCCGTTCTTGCCAATGAGCTTAGCAACATCGCGCTCGCTGAGGATGATCCGGTAACTGAGCTGGCGCTCCTCCTCAGACTTCGCAAGCTTCAGGGTAGCTTGATCCTTGTCTTCGATAAAGTGTACTACGAGGTACTGGAGAAAGTTTTTAATATTGGCCGCGAGTTCATCCATGCGGGGCATCCTTTCAGTTCCTCCCAGTCATGACAAGCAAATTCCCTGTGCTCCCTCCGCAGAGCCAGGGCGACCTCACTTTGGGAAGAGGAACCGCTAAAGTCGCTAAATTGCACTAAAAGGGAGAAAATCATGCACTTACTCGACGCTCTAACTGGATACAGACAAGGAGCGTGAGTTTTCATTCTTGCTGACCTCTACTATTTTTAGCGCAATTTAGCGTTTTTCGTGGTTCCTATCTCAATGCGCTCCTCAAAGTAAGGTCGCCCTGTCCGCCACAGAAAAAAGGCACTGCGTTTTTCCTTGATGCTATAGTTCTACAATTTACGTTGGTAAGTTCAACATGATAGAAGCAGAGTGGATCGTTACAGAATCAGACAGGCAGGATCTCCCCCCGGAGTTCTCGACGCTCCCTCGTCTCGTGCAGCATCTCCTAAAGGCGCGCGGTCTGAGCGAGGCGCAGCAGGTGCAGGCGTTCCTCGCCCCAAAGCTACGGAACCTGTCTGACCCCTTCCTGATAGGTGAGATGCAGGCCGCTACCGACCTCATCCTCCAGGCAGTAGATGAGGGCTGGGAGATCACCCTGTTTGGGGACTATGATGTCGACGGGATCACCTCTGTGGCGCTGATGTCCACGGTGCTAGAGAGCTATGGGGTCGTCCCAAATTCCGTTATCCCACTGCGTGGGGCGGAGGGGTATGGCCTCACGGATAAGGCCGTCGACCGTTGCCTACAGACGTATCCAGAGACGCAGCTGCTCATTACTATGGACTGTGGCACCTCATCCATTACCGAGGTCGCCCGCCTCCGCGAGGCAGGGCTGCAGGTGATCATCCTGGACCACCACGAGCCAAACACCGACACCCGCCCGCCCTGTAATGTCCTGGTGAACCCTAAGGCCTGCTTTACGCCAAACACGGCTGGCGACTTCTCCTACCTCTGTGCGGCGGGGGTCGTCTTTAAGGTCTGTCATGCCCTGCTCAAGGTGCGGCGGGAGTCGTCGGTGGAGCTTAAGGATTTGCTCGACCTCGTCGCGATCGCCACTGTTGCCGACATTGTCCCGCTGGTAGAGGAGAACCGCATACTCGTCACGCATGGTCTGCGGGCGCTGGCAAAGACGACTAAGCCTGGACTCATCGAGCTGATGAAGATCGCGGGTGTCTCAGAGACCCCAGAGGCGAGTGACATCGGGTTCAGGATCGGGCCACGGATCAACGCCGCCGGACGCATGGACTGCCCCCTAGAGGCCCTAGAGGTGCTCCTAACCGATAACCCACAGCAAGCCGACAGGCTCGTGCAGCGGCTAAATAAATATAACATAGAGCGCCAAAACCACGAGAAACGCATCCAGCTAGAGGCCTACCAGCAGATCGAGGACGATCAGCTGCAGGATGATCACTGCATCATCGTAGGGCAGCAAGGCTGGCACCCCGGCGTCGTCGGGATCGTGGCATCACGGATTATGCGCCGTTACTTTAAGCCCTGCTTCGTCATCGCCTTTGATGCCAATGGCATGGGCAAGGGCAGTGGACGGAGCATTAATGACATTTCCCTCGTGGACTCCATCGATGCAGGACGCCAATACCTCACGGCTGGTGGAGGACACCATGCCGCCGCAGGCATCGCGCTCGCACAGGAGCACTTCCCAGCCTTTCGGGAGCGTGTTAACACCTACCTAGAGGCACACACCACCGCAGAGCAACGCGCCCCTAAGATGCATATCGATGCCGATGTGAACTTCTCTGAACTCACCTTCAGCTTCCTGGACTCCTATGACCGGCTAAAGCCCTTTGGCTCGCATAACCCCCAGCCCGTCTTCATGTCGCGCCAGGTCTCGCTAGTACAACCCGCGTATGAGCTTAAGAATAAGCACCTAAAGCTCACCTTGGCGCAGGGACGTGACATTCGCGAGGCGATCTTCTTTGGCGGCGCGGAGCACCCACTCCCACCAGAGCCATGGGATATCTGCTACACCGTAGACCGCAACCACTTCCGCGGTCGCGTCTCCCTCCAGATCACGATCAAACAAATCCGGACTGCACAATAACACCTGGAGGCAGGGTAGAAATCCGAGATTAGCGGAATTAACCTTGCAAATCGGGAATGGATTCCAGATTTGCAAGGTTAACATATGAGAGGTAGCCTCGCTGGATTCGAGAGGGTCGAAGTGGCTGAGGTGGATCTTGGTGAGGCATTCGAGCTCTGTGAGGGAGCGGACGAATTGGCGTCCGCCTTCGCAAAGTGAGGTCGCCCTGTCAAATTCCTGAATAAAATCGGGAAAAAGGTTGAATTTCCATCAGAACCAGCGCATGTCCGAGTGAGAAAGACACATCTGTAGAGACACGGGTGATCGTATCCTTCAACTTTCGGACAATAATCAGACAATGAGCGCAACGGAAAAGATAAATGTAGTAGTCATCGGAGCTGGCTTCGGTGGAATTGCGTGTGCTAAGAAATTAGCAAAGAACGAGAACGTGCATGTAACCCTAGTGGACCGCCGTAATCACCACCTCTTCCAGCCTCTCCTCTACCAGGTCGCCACGGCAAACCTCGCTGCCCCGCACATTGCGCGTTCAGTCCGCAGCATCTTTGATAAGACAGAGAACGTCACCGTCCTCTTTGATCACGCGCAGGACTTCGACCTCGACGGGAAGAAGGTCTTACTAGAGAAAGGCGGCGCACTAGCATATGACTACCTCGTCATGGCGACAGGCGCACAGACCAGCTTCTTTGGGAACGACCACTGGGCACCATACGTGTTCCAGATGAAGTCCCTGGCAGGTGCCTTTGGCATCCGTGAGCAAGTCCTTAAGAACATCGAACTAGCAGAGAACTCTGACGACCCTAAGGAGAAGGAACTCCTCTCTACTATCGCCATTGTTGGTGGTGGCCCTACTGGGGTAGAGCTTTCTGGTGCCTTTGCAGATCTCATTAAGGCGCAGATGAAGGACAGCTACGAGAACTTTGACCCATCTACGCTCCGCATCGTCCTCATCGAGGGTATGCCAAACCTCCTAGGCATGTTTGACGAGGACCAGAGCAACTACACGAAGGCACACCTCGAGAAGATCGGGGTAGAAGTCCTCACCAACGCCATGGTCTCTAACATTGAGCCCAACAAGCTCACCCTTAAGGACGGTGAAACCATCGAGGCGAGCACCATTATCTGGACCGCAGGCGTGCAAGCCACCCCGCTCACCCAAAAGCTCGGTGCCGAACTCACCCGTGGCGGTCTCGTGATCGTTAACGATCAGCTCCAGCTTCCCTCACACGAGAACGTCTTCGTTATCGGTGATACCGCAGCTATCGCCTACGGCGAGCGCTTCGTCCCAGGGGTCGCTCCTGCAGCGGTCCAGGGTGGTGAGTATGCCGCGGACTTCATCCTCGATAAGGAGCTGGGCCGTAAGGTGCCCACCGCCTTTGAATACAACGATAAGGGTAAGATGGCGATCATCGGTAAGTTTGCCGCCATCGTGGATGTGAAGGGGCTCAAGTTCAACGGCTTTGTAGGCTGGCTCGTGTGGCTCCTCATTCACCTCCTCTTCCTCATTGATGTCCGTAACATGGTCAGCATTACCGGAGCATGGTACTGGGCGTTCATCCGTAACAAGCCGTTCGCCCGCATCTTTGCAGCGGCAGCGGATGATAAGTAAGCGCGCCCTCATCCCCATCACTCGTTAGAGCGATGGAGTGCTGTAAGAAAGCCCCTCCAACCCGGAGGGGCTTTTTTTGTGTATCTCGTAACTATTCAGGAGGGGCTGAAGGAGTGGTTAACCGCGAAAGACGCTAAATTGC
>CAYWAG010000169.1:0-4706 GCA_964455925.1 uncultured Verrucomicrobiales bacterium
GTTCATCTGCGTAATCTGCGGATAGAAAAAATACAAAGTGAAAATTGTCGTGTAGAGATTCCCCCAATAAACAAAAAGCCCGCCGGACAGAGTCTCGGTGGGCTTTTGAGTTCGTGTGAGAGTGGAGTGCCTTATTCGGTGATCTCCCAGATCTCTACGACGCGGTTCTTCGCTTTCTCACCGAAGCGGTCGGTTTGACCGAGGTAGAAGGCTTGGGTGAACTGGTTCTTCTTAAGGAGCGGCTTGATCGTAGCTGCGACGTTAGTTGCGCGCTTGCTAGAGAGCTTAGCGTTCTTAACGGCAGAGCCAGACATATCCGCGTAACCGACCGCGACGTAGTAGCTATTAGCGGCACCCTTAGCGAGGAGGTCTTTGATCTGCGCTTGGTAGTCCTCTGAGACACCAGAGACGCCAGAGGCGAAGTTTACCACGAGCTTACGGGCATTCCCTTTCTTCCCAAGCTTACCGTAGAGCGCGTTAAGGTCAGACACATCCGCTCCCTCGTATCCTTCGAGAGATTTGATGAGGCTCTGCGCCGCAGGTGCGAGGTCGTCGGTGGATTCTGCGAAGACGGTCTTCGTCTTAACCGCGCGCAGGGCGTTGCGTAGCTCGCTGATCGTGCCGTTGTATTTTGCAGCGGTTTGTGCCTTCTCTTGCTCATGCTTGACCTTTAGGGCACTGAGCTTTTGCTTCCAGTCAGCGGTGCTGTTGCCTGCGGTGAGGGTCTTGACTTCGCGCTTGTGCTTCTCGGTGAGAGCGGTGAACTGCTTCTTCTGCTCCGTGAGAGCGGACTGGAGGCTGTCGACCTTAGTCTTTAGGTCAACATTAGCGGACTCCAGAGTCTTGAAGTCGGCAGCGAGCTTATCACTGGAGTTACCACTGGTAGCGATGGAGGCCTTAAGCGCGTCGAACTCAGTGGTTTTAGCGTTGAGCTGGGCTAGGAGGGCATCGTAGTCAGAGACTTTTTGCGTGAGCTTAGTCTTAATAGCGTCGAAGTCTGCCTGGGAGAGTGCGCCAATGGCAGCTGCGGCGGTAGCGGCTGGGGCGACGACGGCTGGTGCCTCTGCTTCTGCCACGACGGTGACTTTCTTAGATCCAGAGTTAAAGCGGAGCTGCTTTTGGAGGTCTTTATTTTCAGCGGCGAGGGCAGCGACTTGGGATTGGCTGGTCGCGTATTGCTCACGGAGGGTTGCGATCTCGGCATCGGAACGCTCTAGGTTGTGTTGGAGTTGTTTCTCTAGCTCGGAGATGTCGCTGGATAGGGCATCCACGACCTCATATTCAGAGGTGTCGGTTTCGCCCTCGGCACCGAGAAGGTTTCCATAGATTTGGCATCTGGTTAGCGAGATGGCGAGGATGATCAGTCCACCGATCACGGCAAGCGTGGTCACGAGTTTTTCGTTGAAGTCGAGTTCTTTAGGTTTGCTCATACAGGTCTTGTTGTTGTGAGAGTTGAGTAGTGGGAGAGGCAGAGCTCTAGGTAATGCGTCTCTCCGTTCTGTTTGATGGCATTTTATCCATCTTTGTCACACCTCTTTTTACGGAATTGTTGAGAAGATGGCTTTTATGCCTGAGGTGTAGTGAGTAGCTGCTGCACGACCTGCGGGTACAGGCGGCGTTCTTCGACCTGGATGCGCTCATGCAGCGTGGTGGCGGTATCATCCGGCAGGACAGGGACAGTGGCCTGGGCGATGATCGCGCCAGTGTCCATGCCCGCATCTACATAGTGGACAGTGCAGCCAGACTCGGTGGCACCATCGGTCACAGCTTGCTCCCAGGCATGCAGTCCAGGGTAGGCTGGGAGTAGCGAGGGATGAATGTTCAGAATACGATCCGGAAAGACCTGTAGCAACGGGGCACCCACCAGCCGCATGAACCCCGCCAGGCAGATGAGGTCCACCCCTAGCGCGTCCAGCCGTGCTGCCAGGGAGGCTTGTGCCTCGGCAGGGAACTTTTGCTTATACCCCGCACAGTCGATAAACTCACAGCTTAGGCCCAGCTGCTCGGCACGCTGAAAGAGGTATGCCCCCTCCACATCACAGCCGACATAGACGATCTCTGCCTGGAGCTCTCCTGCAGAAATAGCATCCGCAATAGCCTGCATATTACTACCAGATCCAGATCCTAAAATAGCGATTTTTTTCATGCCCTGTCTTTACGGCACGCATCGGGGGCTGTAAACCACGATTTCACCCCCAGGGAGAAAAAAAAACTTGTATCTTAAATTTGCTATTGAAGGCGACTTACTGTGTTCTAGCAGAATGCATGATCCCCGAATCGACAAATTAGCAGACCAACTCATTACCTATTCCGTAGACCTCCAGCCTGGTGAGAAGGTCTTGATCGAACTCTTCGATATTCCAGAGGCGATGGGCATCGCGCTCATCCGTAAGGTGCGTGAGGTGGGTGGAACCCCTTTTATCCGTCTCCACAGTGCACGGATCTCGCGGGAGTTAATGCTGGGTGCTACCGATGATCAATACGGCCTAGCGAGCGAGCTCCTCCTAGACGAGATGCAGCAAATGGACGCCTACATCGCCCTCAGAGGCAGCTATAATACCTCTGAGGCCAGCGATGTCTCGTCCGACCAAAACAAGCTCATCATGCAGCACATGCGCCCCGTGCTGGATCACCGCGTAAAGAAGACGAAGTGGTGCGTCCTGCGCTGGCCACACCCCGCCATGGCACAGCAAGCCGGCATTAGCACAGAGGCGTTTGAGGACTTCTACTTTGACGTCTGTCTCTACGACTACCGCTCGCTCCTCCCTGGTATGAATGCGCTAAAGGATCTGATGGATCGTACGGATCAAGTCCGCATCGTGGGTGAGGGCACAGACCTCCGCTTCTCCATTCAGGATATTCCTGCCATCGTCTGTGCGGGGAACTATAACCTCCCAGATGGCGAGGTCTTTACCGCACCCGTGAAGGACTCCGTCAACGGAACGATCACCCATAATGCCCCTACTGTTTACCGTGGCATCCACTTTGATGGCATCCAGCTCACCTTTAAGGACGGTAAGGTCGTAGAGGCGACCGCTGATGGAGGGAAGACGCAGCAGCTGAACGATATTCTAGACTCCGATGAAGGGGCACGCTTCATCGGTGAGTTCGCCATCGCCATGAACCCAGTTATTAAGGAACCCATGCGTGACATCCTCTTTGATGAGAAGATCGACGGCTCCTTCCACTTTACCCCAGGACAGGCCTATGAGGAGGCCGATAACGGAAACCGCTCCCAAGTCCACTGGGACATGGTCTCCATCCAGCGTGAGGACTACGGCGGCGGTGAGATCTGGTTTGACGACGTCTGCATCCGTAAGGACGGACGCTTCACCCTTGATGTCCTCCTCCCGCTAAACCCGTAATGCTGGTGTTCGCATAAAAACGTGTTGCATTCCCGCGAGGGGATGCAGTAGGACAGAGGTATGTCAAAACCAGCATTAGGCAAAGGACTAGGAGCCTTAATTAAGCCGACCCAACAGGCAGGGAAGCCCCTCACCATCGACGGTGAGCAGGTGCAGTACCTCTCGGTCTCCGAGATTAATCCTAGTCCGCTGAACCCTCGTAAGGAGTTTACTAAGGATGAGATCACCGAGCTAGCGGACTCCATCCGCGAGCATGGCGTCATCCAGCCCCTCATCCTCCGTCAGGTCGATGGGAACTACGAGCTTATTGCAGGGGAGCGCCGATGGCGCGCCGCTCAGAGCATCCAGCTGGAGACGGTCCCAGCCATCGTTCGGGAGGCATCTGACCGCGATGTCATCGAGCTCGCCCTCATCGAGAACCTCCAGCGCCAGGACCTAAACCCCGTGGAGGAAGCCACAGGCTATCATGAACTCGCCCAGCAGTTCCAGCTGACCCAAGAGCAGATCGCCAAGCGAGTCGGCAAGTCCCGCGCCAGTGTCGCCAACAGCATGCGCCTGCTCGACTTAGAGAGCGACGTAAAGGGCTTCCTCGCTAAGGGGCAGCTCAGCGTAGGTCACGCTAAGGTCATCCTCAGTGTCCGCGATAAGTCACACCAATCCACCCTGGCAGACCAAATCATCCGCCACCGGCTCAGTGTCCGCCAAACCGAAAAGGCGGTCCAAGAGCTCAACAGCCCAACCGTCACCCAAACCGAAACAGGCGGACCACGCACCGCTAAGGGCCCCCAAACCGTAGAAATGGCTCGCGTCCAGAACGCCCTCCGCGACTACTTCTCCACCGCCGTCCGCATCACCGAAGGCGGAAAGAAGAGCAAGATCGAGATCGAGTTCTATAACAACGACGACCTCCAACGCATCCTCGACCAAGTCGGAGTAAGCGTAGACTAACTCGCCCAACCCCGCAGCAGTGTGGGGCGCCCCCCCATAGAGGGGAGCGACGGCGTCTCGCCGTCGTCGACTTTAGGAAAAAAAAGCGTAACTGTTCAGGTAGGAGAGCATTATCACAAGAAACTTCGCGCAGAGGTCTCCCCGATAGGGGAGAAAGCCCAAAGCCCCGGGTAGAGGGAGGCGGGTGGTTGAGCGGAGCGCAACCACATGCGCAGACCGGCACCCGGGGTAACGGGCGGGCAACCTACCCGCCGAACGCAAAACAGCATCTCGTCCCAGCGCATGTAGAGGCGGAACCTCCATCCCTGATCGATGCTAGACCTAGTGCCCCGTTAAGAAAACCCGCTACTCCCCCCCTTGAGAAGGCCTGAAAAAGCCAGCTCAACAGGTTCC
>CAYWAG010000170.1:0-4684 GCA_964455925.1 uncultured Verrucomicrobiales bacterium
AGCACTTGTCTGGCAGACACGGGGTCAGCGGTTCGAATCCGCTATGCTCCACCATAGAACCTCCTTTTTCTGAATAACAGAGCGACATTTGTCGCTCTGTTTTGCGTTCTACCTAGATCCCCCCGTATGAACGCTCACTATAGCGCATCATCACTTCATTCCTCTATGTCGTGAGACACTAGGGCTATTTTTGCTTGCATCTCACACTGGACTACTGACAAGACCAACGAATGAACGCATCTAAAACCCTTCGTCACCTGATCCTGGTAGGCCTTGCCCTACTCGCCTTTGTAAGCTGTAATAACTCCACTGATAGCTCGGAAGGCTCAGAGAAGTCGGCAACTCCTGACCGCCCACAAGTTGTGGCGACTATCGGTATGATTTCTGACCTCGCGGCACAGATCGCGGGTGACGCAGTCACCGTGCACACTATCATTGGGGCAGGGTCTGACCCACATGTGTATAAGCACACGGCACAAGATGTAAAGCTCCTCCAGCAGGCGGACCTCATCCTCTACAACGGGTTCCACCTAGAGGGTAAGTTCGGCACCGTGCTGGAGAAGATGAAGCAAAAAGGACTAGCGGTAGAAGCGGTAGCCGAGGCGGTGATAGCGCAAGAGACCGTGCTCAAGGATGAAGAGGGCGAGGACGATCCGCACCTATGGATGGATGTGAGTGAGTGGCGTAAGGTGGCTAAGCATGTTTACACCCTGCTCGCTCAACTTGCCCCCGAGCATGCTGACACGATGGAGGCGAACTACAATGCCCTCGACCTCCAGCTGGACGAGCTCCACTACTACGCCTCCACCGTTCTAGAGACCATCCCAGCATCCCAGCGTTACCTGGTGACAGCGCATGATGCGTTTGGTTACATGGAGTCCGCATACGGGCTGAATGTCCGTGGCATCCAGGGGCTGAGCACCGAGTCTGAGGCAGGGCTAAAGGATCTGGAGGAGCTGATCCTCTTCCTAAAGGAGAAGAATATTCCGTCTGTCTTCATCGAGACCTCCGTCAATGATAAGAACGTCCGCGCCCTAGTAGAGGGGAGTAAGGCACAAGGGCACGTGGTGCGCATCGGTGGCGAGCTCTTCTCTGATGCGATGGGTGCTCCCGGTACGTATGAGGGCACATACATCGGGATGATCGACCATAACGTCACGACTATTGCCAACGCTCTGGGAGGTCAGGCACCGGCTAAGGGATGCTTCCAGAAGCTCTCGGCACACTAATTCCCAGCTCCAGATCGCTCCGTATTCCATGGAAGATGTCATCAAGCGCATGTCCCCTGCTGGGGATGCCTATGGGGAGAACCTCTCGGATCACCCCAACGTTCCGTTGGCGATCCATGACCTCACCGTCGCATACCAGCGTAAGCCCGTCCTATGGGACGTGGATCTCGACATTCCCGAGGGGAAGCTGGTAGGCATCATTGGACCAAATGGAGCGGGCAAAAGCACCTTACTGAAGGCCTGCCTAGACCTCGTCCCGCGAGCCTCTGGCGAGATCGGCATCTATGGGCAGCCCTATAAGCAGCAGCAACAGCTCGTCGCCTATGTCCCACAGCGGGAGAGCGTGGACTGGGACTTTCCCGTAACCGTGCTCGATGTCGTCTGTATGGGGACTTACCGCTCGCTAGGATGGTTTAAGTGGGTGGGGAAAAAGGAGAAAGCGCGCGCGTTGGATGCGCTCGATCAGGTGGGGCTCACCCACCTGGCGGATCGGCAGATATCCGCCCTCTCCGGTGGGCAGCAGCAGCGCGTCTTTCTCGCTAGAGCACTCACGCAGGATGCACAGCTCTACTTTATGGACGAGCCCTTCTCAGCGGTCGATGCCGCCACGGAGGAGGCGATCGTGAAGATCCTGCAGCGGCTGAATGCACAAGGCAAGACCGTGCTCGTCGTGCACCATGATCTCTCTACGGTCAGCCGCTACTTTGACTGGCTCGTGCTGCTCAACATGCGCGTCGTCGCTACCGGCCCGACGGATGAGATCTTTACGGTGGAGAACCTAGAGAAAACCTACGGCGGGCACCTCAGCATCCTTAGTGATGCCGCCCAAAACCTCATCACAGTGACGAAATGACCCCACAGGACTACGCATCTACCCTGCTAGAGGTGCTGTTACTGCAGAACTATAACACACGCATCGTCATCCTCTCCACCGCCCTCTTAGGGATGGTCTCTGGGTTTGTCGGCTCCTTTCTCCTACTGCGTAAGCGGTCGCTCATGGGGGATGCGCTCTCCCATGCGACCCTGCCAGGAGTGGGGCTGGCCTTTGCCGTGATGGTGAGTATGGGGTTCTCCGGTAAGGCTCTGGGGGGGCTCTGGCTGGGAGCAACGATTTCTGGCGTGCTCGGGGTCATTACGATGCTCGCGATCGTGCGCACCACTCGTCTGCAGGACGATGTCGCGATGGGGCTGGTGCTGAGTATCTTCTTTGGGGCTGGCATCGCCATTCTCAGTGCGGTGCAGAAGATGCCTAACGGCAGTGCCGCAGGGCTAGAGGACTTCATCTACGGGAAGACCGCCTCCATCCTCTACCGTGACTTCATTACTATCCTAGTGACCAGCGTGCTGGTATGCGGAGCCGCGTTGCTCCTGTTTAAGGAGTTCACGCTCCTGTGCTTTGATGAGAACTTTGGGCGGTCACAAGGCTGGCCCATGCTAGGGCTGGACGTCCTGCTGCTGGCGCTCGTTACCATTGTCACGGTAGCGGGGCTCCAATCCGTGGGGCTGATCCTGATGATCGCCCTGTTTATCATTCCCGCCGCAGCGGCGCGGTTTTGGACCACGACCCTGGCCCGGATGGCGGGGCTTGCCTGTATTTTAGGGCTTGTTAGTGGTTGGCTCGGTGGTGCTATTAGTGCGCTGTTCTACAGCTTACCAGCGGGAGCAGTCATTGTCCTCGTGGCTGGGGTCATCTTTATCATCAGTATGCTCGTGGCTCCTGCGCGTGGTATCATCCCACGTGCCTACCGCCGCCGCCAGCTGAACCGCAAGGTCGGCCAGCAGCATATCCTGCGTGCCGCCTATGAGATCCTAGAGGAGCAAACCCGCGAGCAAGGCCCCCCCGCTACAGAGTCCCAACGCGTACGGAACACCCCAGTCTCCTTCCGCGACCTCCTGCGTAAACGCACCTGGAAGGAGGATGAGCTACGCCGCATCCGCCTTATCGCCTACCGTGCTGGGCACCTAGAATCACCGCGGGGCGAGACCCTACGCCTCACCGAGGATGGGTTCGGCAAGGCCTCACGCATCACGCGCAACCACCGGCTCTGGGAGATCTACCTCGTCACCCATGCCGACATCGCACCCAGCCATGTTGACCGTGACGCAGACATGATTGAGCACGTGCTGGATGCCGACCTCGTCTCGCGCCTAGAGGACGAGCTAAAAGGGCAGTTCCAATGGATCCCCCCCTCTCTGCATAAGACCATGCCAACGCCTACAGAAGGAGGGACAGTCTGATGTGGAGCGACACTGACACCTGGATCACGGTTACGGCGGTGCTCTGTGCTATCGCCAGTGCCTTACCGGGATGCTTCCTGGTCCTGCGTAAGATGAGCATGATGGGAGATGCGATCAGCCACGCGGTCCTACCAGGGCTAGCCATCGCCTTCCTGATTACGGGGTCACGTGCGAGCTTAGTCATGTTTCTGGGGGCGATTATTATAGGGGTTCTCACCGCCTTCTTTACACAATGGATCACGCGGTTTGGGCAGGTCGAGCGCGGGGCTTCTATGGGCATCGTCTTTACCACCCTCTTTGCCCTAGGGCTAATCCTGATCGTGCAGTCCGCGGACCATGTGGAGCTGGATGCCGACTGCGTGCTCTACGGTGCGATCGAAATGGTTACCCTAGACACCCTCACGATCGGCGGGCTAGAGATCCCTCGCGCCACCGTCATCATAGGCGTAGTCCTCCTCATTAATCTCCTGCTGATCATCCTCTTCTTTAAGGAGTTCCGCCTCAGTGCCTTTGACCCACAGCTCTGTGACACCATGGGGATCTCCTCCCAGTTCATGCACTACCTGCTGATGACGATGGTCTCCGTCACCGCCGTGGCCTGCTTTGAGTCTGTCGGGAGTATCATTGTCATCGCCATGCTGGTAGCGCCCGCTGCCACCGCCCTGCTCATTACTAAGCGCCTCCTGCCGTTACTGCTCGTCTCTGCCCTCATCGGCTCTATCACAGCCATCATGGGACATGTTGCCGCGGTCTACCTCCCCCCTGCCCTCGGCATCAAGGGCACCACGACCTCGGGCATGATCGCCGTTTCCTGTGGCATCTGCTTCGTCCTCGTCTGGATCACGTTCCTCCTGCGCAACCGCACGAACAAACGGGTCCCACTCGATTCCCACAAATGATCAGAGAGATTAATCTCCCGCCAGCTGCAGAAGATCAGAAACAATTCCAGAGAGCACGCCTTTAAGAGCCTCAAAATCCCACGGCCCTGTGTTACCCGAAGCGAAAAAAGATTGATCTCCCTGAAATGGTGGGCTGATATGGCAGGCATTATGTGGAAAGGTAGATTTCAAGTAGCAACAGCAGATTTAGTAGAGCAGTTCGGAGAGTCCATCTCCTTTGATTGGCGATTATACCCGTATGATGTCGCAGGCTCCATCGCGCATGCGCGCGCGCAGGTGACGGCGGGACTGCTAACGGAGGAGGAGTTTGCCGCGATC
>CAYWAG010000171.1:0-4678 GCA_964455925.1 uncultured Verrucomicrobiales bacterium
GTCAGCACTGCCCAGCCCATGCCTCCCAGCGCGCCAAGGGTTTGGCAGAGGTGCAGGAAGGAGGAGCCTGCAAAGTAACACATCGAGATGGTGTAACCGAGGAGAAGAACGAGAGCGGAGCCCCAAACAGACAGCAGACTCTTAAGGGTAAAGACCCCGAGCAACTCACCGACAATCCCGCCGGCACTCGCCAGGGCGTTAAAGTCCGCCCACCCGCTGAGCGCCACTCCTGGGCACGCCATATAACCAGCGGAGCAAACGACGATGCCCCCCAGCCCTACCTTCATGGCGGTGCTCTCCGGCTTACGGTAGATCAGGCGACGCGTGCCGAGGAGCATAAAGCCGGTGCTGAGAAAGTAACAAGCCCCCCCCATCAGCTGCAGCTGCAGAAAGCCAAAGAGGGCACCGAGGATGCCAAAGGCGTTACGACGCGGGAGCACAGGCTCATCCGCAGGCGAGAACTCCTGGAGGAACTTCATCGGGCCGATCGGTAGATCTGTAGGGGCATAGGTGAGCGCTGAGCAGAACAGAAAGAGCCCGCCGAGAATGAGAATAATCGCGCCCAGGGTAAGGGGGAGCTTACTGTCGCCGGTGCTCGATTGCTTTTTATTTTCTGCCATAAGTTCGTAATTGTCTCGCTATTGTGGGGATCTCCCAGCAGGGTGTGTAGAGAATGCTACGCTGAGAGGATGCCTAGAGAGAAGCCCTTTATCGCAAATACTTCGTAAGAAAGCAAGCATTGTTAGCCCCCAAGATTGTATGTTAGAACACCCTAAGCGTCTTTTACTGATTTTCCTAAAGGAACCCATCGCAGGCAAGGTCAAAACACGCCTCGCCGCTACCGTGGGTGAGGACCAAGCGGTGCTGATTTATCGCGCCTTAGTAAAGACGCTGCTGGAGCAGTTACAGTGGGTCTCAGACTGCCATTACCGCTTCTGCTTTGCGCCTGCGGATGCGCAGGAGGCGATGCAGTTTTGGCTCCTACCAGATCTTGCGCACCGCCTGGAGGTGGGAACGTCTCGGCTGACCCCATTAGCGCCAGAGGCTCCCTCGATCGACTTTGCCCCCCAGGTAGAGGGTGACCTGGGAGCACGGCTGCATGCCGCCGTGAAGCAGGGGTTTGGCGAGGGGTTTGAGCAGGTCACTATGATTGGTGCAGATTGCCCTTTTGTGTCTGCCCGCTGGTTAGAGGCGGCGTTCATGGCGGGCACGCTGGCAGATGTCACGGTGGGTCCCACCCCTGATGGCGGCTACTTTATGATGCAGATGCAGGCTTACTCCCCTGCCCCCTTTACCGATATCCCATGGAGCACAGCGCAAACCCTCGCCGTCACCCTAGAGCGACTCCATGCCGCCGGTCTCAGTACCCAGCTGCTCCCCTCGCTCAGTGACATCGACCATGAGGAAGACTGGCTCGCGGCCCTAGACTCGCCCCTAGGAGCGAGGCTTAAGAAGAACCTCCAGGCCGTGTCAGCGAGCACGTTCTATTAACCACTAACGGCGGTAACCGTGGCATGAGCATCCTGCTCATGATCAACATTTATTGGCGATAGCCACTGACTTTCTCCTTAATGTCCGCTTATTCAATAGGTGGAGAGCCAAGAAAGGCAGTCAGTGGCTATCGCCAGGAAGGGACAATCATGAGCAAGATGCTCATGCCACAGTTACTGCCGTAATGTGAGTATTAACCACTAACGGCGGCGACGAGGGCCACCGCGACGGGAGTTACCAGAACCACCTTCACTAGACTTTCCACCTCCGCCACCATTACGGTTGTTACGGCGATTCCCGCCGCCGGAGTTCCGCTGTTGGCGTGCCTCTTGCTTACGCTTCTCGGCAGCCTTTAGGACCTCCTTAGCGGTCGGTGCGCGGTCAGGCCAGAGCTCAGGGATAAACCCATCCAGATCGAGCAACGGAATCGTGTTCCCGGTGAGCTTTTCGATCCCTGTGAGGAATGGACGCTCATCGTTGCTCACCAGTGAGATGGCGGTGCCCTCCTTACCAGCACGAGCAGTCCGCCCGATGCGGTGTACATAGTCCTCAGAGACGTTCGGGAGTTCAAAGTTCACCACATATGGCAGGGAGGCAATGTCAATGCCACGCGCTGCGATGTCGGTAGCTACCAGCGCCTTAATCTTGTTCGCCTTAAAGTCCGCCAGCGCCCGCGTCCGTGCGCCTTGTGACTTGTTCCCATGGATCGCGGCGGCAGCGATATTGGCATCCTCTAGCTTCTTACTGAGGCGGTTCGCACCATGCTTAGTCCGGGTAAAAACGATCACCTGTGAGAGGTTCTCATCCTGGAAGAGTTTAATCAAGGCATCTGGCTTCCTCCCGGCATCACAACGGTACGCACGTTGCTCCACCTTATCAGCCGTAGCGTTCTGTGGGGCGACCTCCACGATGACAGGATTATTCAGATACTGGCCAGAGACCTTACGAATCTCGTTCGAGTAGGTGGCAGAGAACAGGAGGTTTTGGCGCTGCTTTGGTAGCAGCTTAACGATCTTCTGAATATCACGGATGAACCCCATATCCAGCATTCGGTCCGCCTCATCCAGCACGAGGGTCTCCACGTTCCGGAGCTGGCACGCGCCTTGATCCACTAGGTCGAGTAAGCGCCCTGGTGTCGCGACCAAAATGTCCACGCCCTTAGAGAGCTTAGAGATCTGCGGACGAATATTCACGCCCCCAAAGGCGACCATGCTGCTGAGGTTTAGATACTCACTATAGAGCGCAATGTTCTCTAGGATCTGCGCGGCGAGCTCACGGGTAGGCGTAATAATGAGCGCGCGGGGATGGCGTGTAGGCTTACCCGCTGCCAGCTGGTGAATGATCGGCAGGACAAACCCCGCCGTCTTTCCGGTGCCGGTCTGTGCCGCCGCCAGAACGTCCTGCCCCTCTAGGATCGGAGGAATCGCGGAGGCCTGAATCGGGGATGGGGTCGTGTACCCCTTCTTGTCCAGAGCCTTAAGAATCTCTGGTTTAAGGCCTAGCTGGCCGAAGGTTATGCTCATAATTAATGAGGGTGCTACACAAGCCTACAGGGTAAGGCTATCTAATTCTCAGTTTAGGTGTGATTTTATCTGGTAGCACACTTCACGACAACTTTCGCACCTCTCTATCCATGGGAAAAAAGCGTTGAGCGGTTGAAAATTGTCATATCCGGGACACGACTGGTATGAAACTCTGAATTCGGGGTTTACTCCATACTCTGGAGGCGATACTTCTTAATAGTGCCGTGGTGGAATGCACCCTCTGTATCACCAGCACATTCCACTCTTTCTATCTCCTTTATATGCCCTCTCCCTACACAGACATTGCCATCCTTGGTCCTGGCTTACTCGGTGGATCCATCGGCCTCGCCGCGCAGCGACAGGGGATCTCTGCGGTGTTCTGGGGACGCAGCGAGGGCAAGCTCGCGCCCGTTCGTGAGGCGGGGTTCCGCGCCTCCACGGATCTAGCATCCGTGATCCAGGGGGCACAGCTCATCATCATGGCGCTACCCGTTCCATATATGGAGGCGATGGCACACCAGCTGATCTCCGCCGGTCTCACTCCAGAGCAGCTCGTGACTGACGTCGGAAGTGTCAAGGGCACCGTCGTCCAAGCCATGCGCCCCGCGCTACAGGATGCCGGATTCCAGTTTATAGGGTCACACCCCATGGCAGGGTCTGAGCAACAAGGGTTTACCGCCGCCAGAGAAGACCTCCTCCTGGACGCCATGTGCATCCTCACCCCCCAGCAGGCTCAGCCCGCATCCCTCGCCGCACTGCATGCCTTCTGGCTGCAGCTAGGCATGCGCACCACCGAGCTCGCCCCCGCAGCCCATGATGAGGTCATCTCCCGCGTCAGCCACGTCCCTCACATCCTCTCCGCTGTCTGTGCTCATGTAGCCCTCCCCGTAGCAGAGAACGGTGCCTGCTCTGGTGGGGGATTACGCGACACCTCTCGTGTCGCCGCTGGCGATGCCGACCTCTGGCAGGGCATTCTCGCAGAAAACGCCACTGCTATCTCCGCGCACCTCCAGGACGCCATCTCCCGCCTCCAGCAATACCAGGCCGCCATCTCCCAGAGCGACCACCTGGAGCTAAAGGCACTACTCCGCGAGGATAAGAGCAGGCGGGACTCCTACTTTGCCCCTACCCAGGAGGCATAACGTCCACCACCCTGCCCTCTCCACATCTACCCAGAGTCACTCACGCCTCATGCCCGTTCCTGTCATCATTGTTCACTACCACCTTAGGCCCGGAGGCGTGACCCGTGTGATAGAGACACAATCCGCAGCCCTACAGCAGGCAGGGGTTCCCCATCTTATTCTCACCAGCGAGCACTACACTGGTAAGCATCAGATCCCGCACGCCGTAGAGCCAGCCCTGCGCTACACCTCCGTCCATGACACCCCGCAGCAGGCAGGGCGCCTCCTGTGCCACTCCTGTCTAGCCATCGCCCAGCAACACTTCCCGCAGCAAGAAGTACTCTGGCTCCTCCATAACCCCTTGCTAGGTAAGAACGTCCTGTTCCCCTCCTTTCTCCAGGGGCTGATCCACCAGCAGCAGCGCCTCCTCCTCCAGTGCCATGACTTCGCCGAGGACGGCAGACCGCTGAACTACCAGCGCCTCCTAGCTGTCCAGGAACTCTACCCCACCGCTACGCACATCCATTACGCCTGCATTAACTC
>CAYWAG010000172.1:0-4665 GCA_964455925.1 uncultured Verrucomicrobiales bacterium
AGAAAATTGTCGTGTAGTGTGAATGGTTTTTATGTGTAGAGCGGTCATTCTAGCCATCAGATAAAATCACACCCATCCACCATTTTTCCATTTACTCGGTCAAAAAAACCTACTTAAATACGAGTATATGTCTTCAAATTCGGTTCCAGCCATCAGTGTAAACGACTACACAGGCGCAGACCTCACCGAGCTCTCAGATGAGAAGCTCGTGGAGATCTGTAACCTAGAGCTGCCCGAATCTACTCGCGCCTACCGTGTGCTCATCAGACGATACGAGGGGCTGATCTATAACACCTGTCTGAAGCTCCTGAACAACCCAGAAGATGCAGAGGAAGTAGCGCAAGACACCTTTATCCAGCTATTTAACAAGCTGCACCAGTTTGAGGGGCGCTCTACCTTTAAGACCTGGCTCTACCGCATCGTGCATAACTACTGTAAGAACCGTATCTCTAAGCAGATCCGCCACCGCAAGGGGAAGGAAGCGGTAGAGGAGCACGCCTCGCACTTCTTCGCAGACAGCTACGACACCAGAGACGCGTCTGAGCGCTCCGAGCTGGTCAACAACACGCTCAACAAGCTCAAGCCAAAAGATAAGGAGATCATCGTCCTTAAGTTCATGTCTGGGCTGACTATTGAGGAGATCGCCAATGTTCTGGACCTCGGGCTGAGTGCTACCAAGATGCGCCTCTACCGCGCGCTAGATGCCTTTAAGGCCGCCTTCCAACGCACGAACGAAGCCTCTAACCTCTAACACTAGCCACCGAATGATTAACGACCAATCTTACCAACATGAGCTTGCCGAGATGCAGAAGCTCTTTACCGAAGCAGGCTGGTCTGAACTCCCAGCCCCGAATGAGCTGCGCATCGACAAGATCGAGCAACGGGCGATGGGTGAGCTGATCGCCAAGGAATCCATCAGCTTTGTTTTCCACAGCTTTGGCTCCGTTCTCTCCTCCTTTGCCGACACCTTTCTATCGGATCGCTCTCCGACTGACCCACAGGACTACAAAGTCTTTTAATCTCTACCCCTAACCGCCCTCCTTCATTATGCCAGAACATGCCGCCACCGCTCCTACGGAGCCTACTAGTGCCCTCTCCCAGGTGATCACCAGTATTCAGACCTCCTTCCTCGATATGGCGAACAGCCTCGCCAACTTCATCCCGAACCTCATTATCGCACTGATCATCATCTGCGTGGGGGTGATCATCGCCAAGGTCATCCGCACTGTCCTCACTAAGATTCTCCAGGGGATCCAGGTGGACACGATACTGGAGAAGACAGGCCTCACCGCCCCGCTGGCTAAGATGGGCGTCACGGGTTCACTCGCTATTCTTATCCCTAAGGTGCTCGGCGCCTTTATCATCATCTTTATGATCAAGTCCGCTGCGGACGCGGCTCGCTTCGAGGATGTGTCGAACATCATCGAGCTCATGTTCGCCTTTATCCCTAAGCTGGTGACCGCATTCATCATCATGGTCATCGGCATGTTTGTCGGGGACATCGTGCAACAATCCGTCTACACCGCCCTCGACAACAAGGGGCTGGACTATGCCAACACCCTCTCCAAAATCATCTTTGGGCTCGTCTTCGTCGTCTTTCTCACCGTCTCCCTCAGCCAAGTCGACATCGAGACTGAGCTGCTCCAAGACTCCGTGAAGATCCTCCTCCTCGCCTGTTCCCTCGCCGTCGCCATCGCCCTAGGCCTAGGGCTAAAGTCACACGCCAACAACATTGTCGCCGCCGTCTACGTCCGTGACATCTACCGCCAGGGGTCACAGATCGAAGTCGATGGTGAACTCCTCACCATCAAAGGCACCGGCCCCGTCACGACCAAACTCCAGAAAGACAACGGCGAGTTCATCGTCCTCCCGAACTCCTACCTCGTCTCTGAGAAGATCAAGGGCAAGACCAGTGTCTAAAGGGGACTCCCAGGGTAATCAAATAACTCACATTACGGCGATAATGCATGAGTGCATTATACGATCCTTGATTCCGCAGTGAGGAACCCGCTAAGACGCAAAGACGCTAAGTTTTATAGGGGGTGATAGTAACTGTTCAGGTGGGACTGAGGGGGGAGGAACCGCTAAAAGAAAGTCACTATTCAGGTGAAGTCTGTGGTGAGACCGAGTATTGCACGGTCAACTTCGCGGTAATGCCACCCTGATAAGGGTGGATTTTCAAAGCCCAGGGTTAGAAAATCTACCCTTATCAGGGTAGCCTTCTAGCGAAGCCAAATCCGTGAACTACGCACAATTCTCAGTCCCGTATCTCTACCGGAATAGTTACACTATATGAATTTGCATAGTGGAATTCGTGGTTTAAAAACACTGAGGGGATTCCTTCCCCCCCAGTGGGATTGAGAGAGCAGAGCGCCCATGTCCGGGCTTATCGGACGATTTACTGGCTGTGAGCCTGAAGCGCGACGGTTTTCCAATCGAAGCGGCGGCCAGTGAAGTTCGTCGCGCTGGGGTAGCTGACGAGGAATTGGTTTTCGTCGATGAGGTTGACCACGTAGTGTGTGGCACCCTCTGGGAGGAGGACGGTAAAGGTGCTGGCGTCCACCTGAGTCATTTCCGCGCGGAACCATTCCTCATATTTATCACCTGCATTAGAGGTATAGATGAGCTGCGCGGAGGTGGCGAGCGCACCGTTGTCTTTATACTTTACGGTGATCTGGCGTTCTACCTCGGTCACCTCAGTGACGGTGGGGATCGACTCCTTGTTAGCTAGATCGCCCTCGTAATGTGGGTTATAGCTAGGGTAGCTCGCCTTCATCTCTGTGAGCGTGTCGGTGAGGAGTTGATGCATGGCTGCGGTCTTCTCTGGCATGGCAGTGGCGAGGTTGTTGGCTTCCTCGATGTCGATTCTGGTGTGTGCGCCATCGGGGTCTGCGTAGAGCTGGAAGAGTTCGAGCGCAGGATCCTTCCCCTCGCCGAGGTGGTCGTAGTTCTTTATGAGCTTAAAGCCGTCGTGGATAATGGTGCTCTCAAAGCCAGAGGCATGAGGGTAGTGCCAGACCATCGAGTCTCGTGGTGCGCCATGGGCGGTGGTGACGAGAGAGGAGTCTGTAGGATCACCGAGTAAGAGCGGGGAGAGGTCACAGCCGTCCAAATGCTTCGTCTTTGGGAGATCAGTCTTCGTGAGGGACATGATGGTAGGGTAGAAGTCTAGCCCGTTTACCACGACGTTAGACTGGCTCCCCGCAGGGATGCCAGGGCCTGCAATGATGAGCGGGACGCGCGTGCCCCCCTCCTTTGCCGAGGTCTTCCCCTTATCTAGTGGAGCGTTATCGGTGTATCCTACGGCGCCGCCGTTGTCGGAGGTAAAGATGACGTAGGTGTTCTCGACCAATTTATGCCCGGGCCAGCGAGGGTCCTCTGTGGTCTCGAGGTACTGGAGGAGTTGCTGTATGTAGTAGTCGAGAGATTCGACCATGGCACCATAGTATGGGTTCGTCTGCCCCTCGGACTTTTGACCAAACTTCTCCTCTGGGTCGACGTCCATCTTCTGCACATACTTCTTTAGTAGTGCTTCGTTACGCGTGATGATCGGAGTATGTACGAGCCAGGTGCAGTAGTAGAGGAAGAAAGGGTTCTCCTTTTGGGTGCGGATGAAGTCGATGGCGTTCTCATTGTTTTCATGGTAAGGGAAGCCGTTCTCATCGAGGCGGTATGGATCGTCTTCCGCACTGGTAGCAAAGCCACTGAGAGCGGTGAGTCCCTTACCAGAATGTGCTCCTCGCGTGGCTATAGAGTAGTCAAAGCCCACATCCGTTGGCTGAGGGAAGGCGTTATGGTTGATCGCGATATGCCATTTGCCCATGTGACCGGTGGTGTATCCGTTCGCCTTTAGGGCGTGGGCTAGGTTATAGGTCGTCTCTGGCATGCGCCCACTGTACCAGGGGTTCATCATCATGGAGGAGGCACGACCATATGGAGGGGCGCCACCAACGACGTGCGTTTTTTGTGCTCGTGCAGGGTGGTCACCACTGATGATAGCACAGCGTGAGGGAGCACAGGAAGGAGCCGGTGAGTAGGCACTCCAAAACTGAACCCCTTTCTTAGCAAAGGCGTCTAAATACGGCGTATCATAGGGCGAGGGATCATCAATGTCGTAACATTTTAAGTCTTGCCACCCGAGGTCATCGGTAAGGATGAGCACAATGTTAGGCTTATCTGGCCGATCCGCGAAGGCGGTCAGGCTCAGCAGGAGAGCGAGCGCGGTCTTAAGTATATGGGAGTGCATATGTGTCTTAGTAG
Organism: uncultured Verrucomicrobiales bacterium; assembly: GCA_964455925.1. Lineage (GTDB taxonomy): Bacteria > Verrucomicrobiota > Verrucomicrobiia > Verrucomicrobiales > Akkermansiaceae > WTJZ01. The sequence continues at coordinate 4,261 of CAYWAG010000172.1, forward strand.
TATATTAATGAAAAAGAGAGTTCTGTGAAGATGGGTAAAGGGGGGCGAAAAGAGGAGTGTGAGGATTAGAACATGCCCTTATGGACTGCCTGTGAGATATTGATCAAGGCGATGGGGGTGTATTTCTTCTTCTCCGTGGGGCAAATAATGATCATCTTACGATCTGAGGGGATACCGTATGTCTGCCCCCCCATGATGCGTTGCCCATCCTTAGTGCTGATCAGAATGGGCATAGAGCCAGCATTTGCGGGGATCTGAGGGCGTGCAACAGTATCTGAGTATGCTGCCACGGAGGTCTTTACTCCCCCATAGGTGACCCGCAGAGGAACCTTAGTCATGTTCACATAACGGAACGTCCCCGCAGGAAAGCGGGCGAGCCCATCATCGACAACAGAGAGCACGTAG
>CAYWAG010000173.1:0-4661 GCA_964455925.1 uncultured Verrucomicrobiales bacterium
CTAAGTTTAAGAGCCAGCTAGAAGCCTGTAAGAAGGCACGCCTCGGTCTCCAGTCAGACCTTGATGCCTCTGAGCTTAAGGTGAAGGAACTCACCGCAGACCTCGCCAAGGCGACTGACGCTGCGGATAAGGCTGCCGCACAGTCCGCTGATACCGATAATGCCCTCACCGCTAAGGTTGGGGCTCTCACTGGTGGTCTCGGCCTTGCGAGTGGCCACCTTGATGGCGTAAGCTCTAAGGTCTCTACCCTACAGGCAGAGCTAGATGCCGCGCAATCAGCGCTCACCACCTGTCAGAATGACCTCAGCACATGTCAGAGTGATCTTAGCACCTGTCAGAACGACCTCGGAACGTGTCAGAGTGATCTGGGCGTATCTCAGGCAGACCTTAGCTCCTGCAACACCGCACTCAGCGCAGCGCAGAGCGACCTCGAAGCAACGCAGAATGCCGCCACCACTGCTCCTGCGAGTGAGCCGACGCCCTCTGATACTGACGACGAGTTCACAGTGAACGAGACCGAGGAGGAGAAAGCCGAGCTCCGCCAGAAGAACCTGCAGTTCTTTGCCGCGGACCTAGAGTCCGGACGCCTTAAGGATGACGAGAAATATGGTCTAGTTTACACCGAGACCCTGGAGCAAGACGAGCAAGACGACCTTACTCGTATCAAAGGGGTCGCTAAAGTGCTCAACAAGACTCTGAACGACTACGGCGTCTTCAAATACCGCCAGATCGCCCTCTGGACCCCACAAATCTGTGATGACTTCTCTGATCGCATCTCCTTTAAGGGACGTGTCGAGCGTGATAACTGGATCGGCCAGTGTAAGAAGTTCCACGAGGACAAATACGGCGAGAAGATCTAAGCGCCCCCTACGGGTTCATACCCCGCCCTGAATTCCACACACCTGCACAGTGCTCCTGCTGCAGGTGTTTTTGTGTCACAAAAAATGCGAGGTGAGATTGCCGTGTAGTGTGAGAATTAAGTAAGATTCTGCTTTACAGAGAGCGTAGTCTCTGTGCAGATTACCCATCCTGCTCCACCCTCCTGCAGGTAGGTGGACTAATTTTTTAACGCAAACAGACATGAAAGTTCTCTCATCCCTCGCATCCATGAAGCGTCGCCACGCTGACTGTCAAGTAGTTCGTCGTAAAGGAACCCTCTACGTGATCAACAAAACAGACCCTCGTATGAAAGCTCGCCAAGGTACGACCAAAGGCACGAAACTTTCCAAGAAAGGCGTTAAGTAAGCCCCCCTTACAACGAATACAAAAAAAGCCACTCAGACGAGTGGCTTTTTTTGTGGCTTAGTTCCTTCCAGCGATAAAAAAAGGAGGGTATGTGAACCCTCCTTATTGTAAGCGTGATTTTAGGGTAGCCAGTTTGTTATGAGCTAGCCTTCTCGATGCGGGCGAGCACCTCTGCGTAGCCTTCCATGACGTCTCCGAGGTCTTGGCGGAAGCGGTCTTTATCCAGCTTCTTACCAGTCTCCATGTCCCAGAGGCGGCAGGTATCAGGGCTGACCTCATCTGCCAGGATGATCTTAGTAGGCTCGTCGCTAGGGCGCCCGAACTCGATCTTAAAGTCTACGAGGGTGAGACCACATTGAGCGAAGAATTCCTTCTGCACTTCATTGATAATGAGGGCTTGGCGCTTAAGCTCAGCACATTCCTCTGGCGTGGCGAGGCCAAGCTCACGGGCATAGTCATCATTGATGAGGGGATCCCCAAGCTCATCAGACTTATAGGAGAACTCCACGATCGGAGTGGTGAATGGTGTCCCTTCTTCGACCCCCATACGCTTAGAGAACCCGCCAGCGGCAATGTTACGCACGATGACTTCTACGAGCAGGATATCGACCTTTTTGACAAGAATGTTCGTCTCATCAATGTCAGAGACGATGTGTGTCTCTACCCCACGCTCCTCGAGCATCTTGTAGAGTAGGAGGGTGATCGCCTTATTAAGCTTACCTTTGTTCTCAAACTGAGCTTTCTTCTCAGCGTTAAAGGCGGTGGCATCATCCTTGTACTCCATTCTGAGCACGTGAGGTTCATCTGTAGCGTAGAGTCGTTTCGCTTTTCCTTCGTAAAGAGGCTGCATACCATCATGCTTAGGCTCCCCACCTTCGCAGGTCAATGTTTTTGCTAGCTATCATGGGAGAAAGCTCCTTGCCCCGCCCTACCGTCCTGCGCATATACTCAAAAAAAGCTATGTCTCTATCTTGTCCCCTTACTCTCGTTGCCCTCTCTCTACTCAGCTGGATCTGCATGGGCGCTAGCCTCGCATCTGCACAGGAGCCTGAATCCCTGCCGCTGTGGCAGGCAGAGGTTCCACATGCCACAGCGGCAAAGGCACCACATGAACTCACCCTAAAGTTTCAGCCCGATGACTGGCGAATCACAGCGGTCACCGACCCGACCATAGAGGTCTACTCCCCTGCCCCAGAGCTGCATAATGGCAAGGCGCTTCTGATTTGCCCAGGTGGTGGCTACGTGCATCTCCATCATACTGGCGAAGGGGCTGAAGCGGCGAAATTCTTCTGTGGGCAAGGCTACACGTGCTTCGTCCTCCACTATCAAGTGCCCCGTAATCGCAAGGGCGCGCTAGCAGATGCCTGTGAGGCGATGAAGCGGATTCGGGCGCAGTCTGCCCGCTGGAATCTCGCGCCGGATCAAATAGGAGCACTGGGGTTCTCCGCTGGCGGTCACCTGACGGCTCGCCTAGTCACCCATCAGTCCGCCGCAGTCCGTCCAGACTTTGCCCTCCTCATATACGCGGCTTATCTGGATGCGCGGCGCACAGAGGGGCTGGCACCAGAGCTCAGCCACCTAACAGAGAGCTGCCCCCTCTTCATGTTCTGCGCCGAGGATGACCAGATCAGCATCAAAGGGAATCACTGTTTAGCGGCAGCTCTTAAGGAAGCGGATCGCCCCTACAGCTTTCATACCGTAGCGCAAGGGGGACATGGGTTTTGGCTAAAACCAGGAAACCCTGCCGCCGAGGTCTGGCCAGCATTGGCAGTGCGCTGGTTAGCGACACTCTAGCGCTGGATGCGGACGACATCCCCGACTTTGAGGTGATAGAAGAGCTTCTTAGCGTTACTGTTCGCACAGCGGATGCACCCCTTTGAGGCGGGGTAGCCAGGGAGCACGCCCGTGTGGAAGCCAAAGTCTCCGTAGCTAAAGCGCTGGAAATACGGCATGGGGACATCATAGATGCTGGAGACGTGATCCTTACTCTTGTTCGTTATGACGAACTCCCCGATCTTAGTCTCGTAACCTTTCTTACCAGTGGAGACACGGAAGGACATGACCGCTTTCTTCTCTGCATTATACACGGTGCAGCGCTGTGAGGAGAGGTCGATCACGGCGGTGCGATCACGGTTCCCTGGTTCGGCGCCGACCATGAGCTGAACAATGTCGGTCTTACTGCGACGCGAGCCAAAGTTACCGGGGTAGAAGCGGTTATAGCGGGTGCGGCTGTAGCGGTTCGCGCCGTGCTTCAGCAGCACTTGGCAGAGGGCGACATTCGCCTGGTCTGCCGCCATCATCAGGGGGGTGACATGCGCATCCTTCTCCAGGAACCAGCGGATGGCTCCATCGGTAATAATCATCTCCTTTACCCGCGGGGAGAACTTAGGCTGGAAGCGGTAGTCCGCGGTCGCTCCGTTTTCTAACAGGAGGGTGGCGGCAGATAGGTCCTGCACGGCGATGGCATAGCTTAATGCGGGTTCTTGATCCGGACCTACTAGGTCTGGCTGCGCCCCTTGCTGTAGGAGGAACTGCACCATGTTATGTCTCTGGTTCACCACGGCATCGATGAGGAGCGGATCCCCGTTCTGCAGGGTTTGGTCTGGTGAGACGAGCCCACCCTTGATCATCGCCTCTAGCACGGGTTGGTTCTGCGCGGCGTATTGTGATAGGAAGAAGCCGTCAGCCGTGGTCGCGCCCTGGGTCTTCAGCTCCTTAATGGATGCTAATCTGGCCTTCAGACAGGCCTTCTCTAGGGTATTGATCCCGCTGGCTTCCCGGTGTTGTGGGTCGATGTTCAGAGCGAGGAAGTAGGAGAGGATCTCTGGGTAGTCGCCTTGGTCGATGATCCGCTGGAGGATATTTCTCTGATCTGGGTCGAGGGATTTGTAATCGGCACCTGCTTGGACGAGGGCGTTGACCTTGGCGACCGACCGGGTCTTAATAGCGAGCAGTAGCGGCTTAAATCCACTCTGGTTCCGCTGGTTAAGCTCTGTTTCTGCGGAAATAAGGGCGGTGATATGGTCGGCACTGTTAGCATGAATGGCGTGGTGTAGGATCGGGTCCCCGCTGGCAGTGAGGGCGTTCGTATCTGCGCCATATTGCACGAGGGCAGAGATGAGGCTGGGCGAAACGGGCTGAGCCAGTGCCAGCTCTAGCGTACTCGGGGCGGAGCTCATCTCAGACTTAACGGTCAGCGGGTATTGCTGGCTCAGGAGGAACTCAGTGCTCTGTTCATCACGCTGGAGAATGCTCCAGTCCAGTGGGGTGCGCCCGTCTGGCATCAGAATCTCACGGGAGAACCCCTGCTGCAGCACCCAACGATGACTCTCATACAGGCGCTCGGCGATCAGCACGGCCAGCACCTGATCCTGCTGAGCAGATGGAAGCCCCTTAATGTCGAGCCAAGCTTGGTC
>CAYWAG010000174.1:0-4660 GCA_964455925.1 uncultured Verrucomicrobiales bacterium
CCCCCCCCACGACGCGTCCCGCAGGGGGTTCCGTCTCGCCAACCGCAGCGCCCCACGGCTCCACCACGAGCCATTGTAGTGGAGCCCGCGCCAGCCCCACCGCGCCAAGCTCCGCGCCGCGCCATTATCGTGGAAGAAGAGCCTCGACAAGCCCCCCCCCGCGCCATCATTGTACAGTAACCCTCCATCGTATGTCTGACTACAAACAAGCCATTACAGCTATTCTGGAACGTGACGCACGCTTCCACCCAGATGCCTACACCTTCCTACGCGAGGCACTGGACTATACGATCAAAAAGGTCGTAGAGGTAGAGAAGACGCACCGCCACATTGATGGCGCAGAACTCATGCACGGCTTTAAGGACTACACCCTAGAGCAGTTTGGCCCTATGTCTAAGCCCCTGCTAAAGGAATGGGGGATTACGAAGACACGCGACGTCGGCGACATGGTCTTTAACCTCATCTCCGTGGACATCTTTAGTAAGGAGGAAGGCGACAGCCCCAGTGACTTTGACCGCATCTACACCTTTAAGGATGCCTTTGAGCTGCCCTACCTCCCACAGCCCTCAGAGGCATAGTGCCCTAGGTTCATCTTCACCTCTCCCGCCCTCCTAGTTCCCTACCCTACCTAGTTATCATGCCTGCTCCTTACTATGCGCTGCTGATCGCACTCTTTATCAGCTCCTGTGGCGTCCCTGTGATTCGAGATCCCTTTTACCAAGGGCCATCGGTAGCCCCAGCAGTAGTAGCCGCCCCAGCGCCCGCCGTTGCGTATCGCATCCCTAGCGCCCCCTCCGCGACCGCGACCGCGCCAGCGCAGGCACCAGCAGTAGCCAGATCTAGTGCCATCACCAGCACCAGCGTCCCGACCGCGCCCACCACCTCCAGCCGCCCCGCGCTGCCACCCACAGCGGCGAACACCACGCCGCTGAGCTACCAGTCCCTCACCCACCAAGGCATCAGCTTCCACCTCCTCCTGTTTGATAGCGCCCAGTTCCACCTAAAAGTCGCCGACCAGCTACCGGGGACTAAGTGGCCCACCGCCAGCGCGGCGGCCGCGGACTTAGGCGGAGTCGCCGCCATTAACGGGGGCTTCTTTAACCCCGATGGTAGCCCCCTAGGACTCGTGCGCGCTCAGGGACAGAGCAGTGGCACCTGGAACGCGAGCTCCTCCCTCACCTCTGGCGTCTATCAGGTCTCCTCTGGTCGCCCTAGCATCACGCGTAACCGGAATGCCGCCCGCACCGCGCCCGAACTCCTCCAGACCGGTCCCTTCCTCCTAGAGCAAGGACGCCCTGTCGCAGGGCTCTCCAGTGCTAATCCCGCCATGCGGAGCCTGCTGCTCTGGGACGGTAACCGCCAGTTTGCCCTCGTTCAGACCAGCTCCTGCACCCTCGCCCAGCTCGCCCATGCCCTGCAGAGCCTCCCGTCAGGCATCCCACAGCAGACCGCCATCAACCTCGACGGTGGGCGCTCCTGTGACTTCTACGTCAGCTCACAGGTTTATAATAAGGGCGTCCAAAAGAGCCACTGGCTCCGTAGCTCCGTGCGCAACTACCTCGTCCTGGTCGCGAACTAAAGCGCCCCGCATCACCTCACCCCCGACCCTTCGCTGTGAATCTCTCTGACGACACCATTAACCGGTTCGGCGGCATCGGCCGGCTCTACGGGGCAGAGGCTCTCGCCCGGTACCAATCCGCCCATGTCATGATCATTGGCATCGGGGGCGTAGGATCATGGACGGCAGAAGCCCTCGCCCGCTCTGGAGTGGGACGCCTCACGCTCGTAGATCTAGACGACCTGTGCATCACAAACACGAACCGCCAGCTACCCGCCCACGACGGGAACTATGGGCGTATGAAAGCAGATGCCCTCGCCGAGCGCATCCGCCTCATTTCCCCGCACTGTGAGGTCACTACCGAGCTCCGCTTCTACTCCGCCAGCAGTGCGGACGCCCTCCTAGGCACCACCCCAGAGACCGCCCCGACCGCAGTAGTCGATGCCATCGACGCCATTAAAGCCAAGTGCCACCTCCTCGCCACCTGCCACCAGCGAGGCATCCCCATCTGCACCAGTGGCGGCGCCGGAGGCAAACGCGACGCCACCCGCATCACCACCGCCGACCTCGCCCACGTCCACGGCGACAAGCTCCTAAGCTCCGTGCGCCAGCGACTGCGTAAGGAATACCACTTTCCCCGGGGGACAGACCAGAAGAAGCCCCGCAAGTTTGGCATCACCGCCGTCTACTCTGACGAGCAAATGACCCCACCGCAACCCTGTAGCATCTCAGAGGGGGCAGACCCAGTGAGCGCTACGGACAACACCCCACGGAACCTCAACTGCGCCACAGGCTACGGCGCCGTCACCCACGTCACCGCCACCTTTGGGCTCGTCCTAGCACAGCTAACGCTGGACGCCCTCACCACGGGGCAACAATAAATGGGATAAATGCGCTCTCAGATCGAGATTCCCTTGACTCTTGTGTCACTTCGTCGGATTTCTTATCCTATAATCCGACCGTATAACTATGACGACCTTTCCTGAAGACGACCAGCAACCAACATCTGATACCCCTGAGAACCCGACAGACGAGATCCCTGCGGATGACGCAGAGGCTCCTGTGGAAGTATTAGAGGAAGAACCAGAGATCGAACTCACTCCTGAGGAGCAGCTCGAGATCGAAGTAGCAAAGTGGAAGGACCAAGCCGTCCGCACCGCCGCAGAGCTAGAGAACTACCGTAAGCGTGTCTCCCGCGACCTCCAAGAGGCCCGCAAGTTCGGCACCAAAGGGCTCCTAGGGGATCTCCTGCCCGTGCTCGACAACTTTAAGATGGGTATGGACGCCGCCGCTGATGACCAATCCTCCATGATCTACATGGGCATGTCTATGGTGCAGAAGCAGCTGGATGAGTTCCTGTCCAGCAACGGGGTAACCGTGCATGACCCGACGGGGCAGCCCTTTGACCATAATCAACACGAGGCGATCTCACAGGAGGAGACCGATGAGCACCCAGAGGGCACGATCATCCGCACCGTCCGCCCTGGATACACCCTGCATGATAAGCTCCTGCGCGCGGCGAACGTGATCGTAGCGACTCCGGTAGGAAGCACAGAGGAGAGTGGCGACGACACGACCGAGGCATAAGCCCCATCCCCCCCTAAGAGAATAGAAGATGAAAGAAGATTTATACGAGACGCTCGGCGTAAGTAAGTCTGCGACCGCCTCTGAGATTAAGAAGGCCTACCGCAAGCTCGCCGTAAAGTATCACCCAGATAAGAACCCGGACGACCCTAGTGCCGAGGAGAAGTTTAAGGAGATCGGGTATGCCTATGAGATCCTCAGTGATGAGGATAAGAAGGCCGCATACGATCGCTACGGACACTCCGCCTTTGAGGGCGGAATGGGCGGTGGTGGTGGCCGTGGTGGCTACCATGATCCCCGCGACATCTTCTCCCAGGTCTTTGGCGGTGCCTTTGGTGGTGGCGGTGGGTTTGAGGACATGTTCGGCGGCGGTGGTGGCCGCGGACGCAGCCGCTCCCGCGCCCAAAAGGGCAGCGACCTCCGTTACGACCTAGACATCTCGCTAGAGGAGGCCGCCTCTGGCGTAGAGAAGGAGCTAGAGATCGAGAAATACACAAACTGCTCCACCTGCAACGGATCTGGCTCTAAGAGCGGGTCTGGACGTAAGTCCTGCGCTACCTGTAATGGGCAGGGCGTCGTCACCCGCCAGTCCGGCATCTTTATCCAGCAGATGGAGTGTCCGCAGTGTAATGGCACCGGCACCATCATCTCTGACCCCTGTGAACCCTGTGAGGGTGAGGGCCGTGTGCAGGAGCTAGACCGCATTAAGATCAAGATCCCTGCGGGCGTAGACTCTGGCAACCGTCTCCGCTCCACCGGGAATGGGGATGCAGGGCTAGAGGGCGGACCGAATGGAGACCTCTACGTCTTCCTAGAGGTCACGCCCCATGAGGTCTTTACCCGTGATGGCGACGACCTCGAGTGTGAGGTCCCTACCCCGTTCTCCGTATGTACCCTCGGTGGTGAGATCGATGTGCCGACCCTTACTGGTAAGGCATCTATTAAGATCCCTGCTGGCACACAGGGCGGCACCCTGTTCCGCCTCCGCGACCGTGGCGTGCCCAGCCTACAGACTGGACGCAAGGGCGACCTCCTCGTTGAAGTCCGCGTTGAGGTCCCGACCAAGCTGAATGGAGAGCAGAAGGACAAGCTCGGAGAGTTCGCCGCGTCTATCGGCGAGGAGAACGCTCCGCTCTCTGGCTCCTTCCTAGAGAAGGCTAAGAACTTCTTTGGTAAGTCCTAAATCCAGCGCCTCCATGCTCCCCCTATCGGCAGTGCTAGAAGCCTACCTCATCGCCTCCAGCGACGGGCTATCCACTGCCGATCTCCACGCCCTCCTCACCGCGCGGCTCCGCCAGCTGCAGGAGGAGCTGGAGCCCCCCACCCTGTCCGCCACAGCGCGGGCAGCCCTAGAGGAGGAGGCCACCCGCCTCCGCGAGACCACCCCAGAGACGGTCGAGCAGACCCTCCAGGATCTCAACACCTATTACCAGAGCACAGGGCGCTCCTTTCACCTCGTAGAGACCGCCTTTGGGTGGAAGATCTACACCATCGCAGAGCTCGCCCCCTACCTAGAGC
>CAYWAG010000175.1:0-4643 GCA_964455925.1 uncultured Verrucomicrobiales bacterium
AGCGGGCGGGGGCGTTCACAGGGCGCTACCATTGCCTGGGGGGCGTGCTGTCGTCGCTGGATGGAGTGCACCCTGAGGATCTACGCATCGGTTCCCTGATGCAGCGGGTAGAGGCGCTAGGCGACGAGGGCGAGATCATCTTAGCCATCGGGGGGCACATCGAGGGAGAGGCCACATCGAACTACCTAGAAGACCTCCTACGTGAGTTCCCTGTGCGCGTCACACGCCTAGCCCGCGGGCTACCTGTAGGGGCGAACCTAGAGTTCACGGACCAGCTCACGCTGACCCGTGCCTTTGAGGGGCGATTAGGTTAGTGCCGGACTATTTTTGTGCGTATCGCTTGCAAATACCAGCGAGCTTAGACATTCTTACCGCATTGCGTCCCTTTTCCTTCCTATGTCATCCTCTCTCATAGCTCTCTTTCCGCTCTTTCGCGCTCGTGTCATTGGTATCGTCGGAGTGGTGCTCCTTACGTCCCTGGCAGTCGCTATGCCTAAGCTCGTCTTACCTACTGAGAACACCGCCATCTTTCAGCAGCGCCCGAACGACTTCTTTATGTATGTGAACCGCTACTTCGAGGGGGAGTCCTCTCAGCCCTGGGAGGCGGGCACGTATGGGTTCGTCCGGAACATGAAGCGCTCCGCTGGGGAGGTCATTGGCACCCGCTTCCATGAGGGCGCGGACATTAAGCCCGTGCGCCGGGACGCTAGCGGCGTCCCGCTAGACCCTGTCGTAAGCATCGCAGAGGGCGTGGTCGCCCATGTCAACGATAAGAGCACCGCTAGTAACTATGGGAAGTACATCGTCGTGCTCCATGAGTGGGGAGAGGGACCGATCTGTAGCCTCTATGCCCACTTAAACAAGGTCAGCGTGACAGTCGGCGACCGTGTAGAGGCGGGCACACAGCTCGGCATCCTAGGTTATACCGGGCGGGGTATAGATAAGCCACGGGCACACCTCCACTTCGAAGTCGCGCTGATGCTTTCTGATGACTTTGAGGCCTGGCACCAGCGGCACCTGGGATCTGCCTCTGGGCACGGGAACTTTAATGGGCGGAACCTCTCTGGGATGAACGGGGTCGACCTTATCGCCCGTCAGGGTAAGGGCGAGGTGCGTTCTATTAAGGAATACCTAGCGGCGCAACGCGGCTTCTACTCCGTCACCATCACCGCAGCACAATCCCGCCTCCTGCGTGAGCGCTACCCATGGCTGTGGCGTCACCCGCAGGCGGCTTACCCGTCTACTGAGATCACCTTCTCCGCCAGTGGGCTGCCGCTCTCTGCCGCCCCCAGTAAGCGTGCCGTCACAGCACCTACCATCACCCGCCTCATGGAGGTGCCAGGACGGTTCGAGGACCGCACCATTAAGCGCATCTCCGGATCTGGGCGTAAGGCCACCCTCACTGACAGCGGACAGCGCTACCTCGCCCTCATCATGGGTGAGTAACCCCTCTAAAAAAACACCTAAAACCATGCCCTCCACCATTTCACAACGCATCTCAGACCTCGGCTACACCCTCCCTGCGGCTCCTGCCCCCGTGGGGTCCTACCTGAACTGTGTGCGCACCGGTAACCAGCTCCACATCTCTGGCGGCCTCCCCTTCACTGCCGACGAGAAGATCACCGGCACTGTTCCTACCGATACCTCCATCGCAGAGGCGCAGCGTGCCGCCGCGCTCATCGTCCTGAACCGCCTCGCCATTGCACAGGAGGAGCTCGGCTCGCTGGATAAGATCACACAGGTGATCTCCATCTCTGGCTTCGTAAACTCCGCCCCAGACTTCTATGACCACCCGGCAGTCATTAATGGTGCCTCAGACCTCCTCGTCGCCATCTTTGGTGAGGCCGGGAAGCACTCACGCATCGCCCTGGGAGTCAGCGCCCTCCCTCTGAACGCCTCGGTAGAGATCTCCATGATCCTAGAGGTCGCCGACTAAGCCCCCCCTCCCCTTTCTTCTCACCACCTGCATCTCCTATGAACGCTGCCCAACGACGTACCACCGAAGGCCAACGCCTCTCCGCGACCAAAGCTAACACCGGCTGGAAGCACTGGGGCCCCTACCTGCCAGAGCGCCAATGGGGCACGGTGCGGGAGGATTACTCCGCCTCTGGAGATGCCTGGAACACCCTCAGCTATGATACCTCGCGCCTCTACGCCTACCGCTGGGGCGAGGACGGTCTAGCGGGGTTTGCCGATGTCGAGAACCGTGTCTGCCTGTCCCTAGCGCTGTGGAACCATCAGGACGACCACCTCAAGGAGAAGCTGTTTGGTCTAGCCAACAGTGAGGGCAACCACGGCGAAGACGTAAAGGAGATCTACTACTACCTAGACTCCACCCCCACGCACAGCTACTGTAAGATGCAGTACCTCTACCCACAGGCCGCCTTCCCCTACGCAGACCTCCGGCAGCAAAACAAGCATGTCCGGGGTAAACACGATGCCGAATACGAGCTGGCAGACACCGGGGTGCTCGACGGGAACCGCTACTTCGAGGTAAACATCGAGTACGCCAAGGTCAGCGAGGATGACCTCGTCGCCACCTACACCGTCACAAACCGAGGTCCCGTAGCAGCCCCGCTCACTGTCATCCCGCAGATCACCCTGCGTAACACCTGGAGCTACGACCACAGCCACCCACAGCCCCAGCTCAGCCTGAACGACGACGCCACCGTCACGCTCACCGAGCCCCATCAGAAGAAAGACTACACCTTTTACGCCCCAGAGGCGCAGGAATACCTCTTTACCGATAACGAGACGAACACCAAATGGCTCTACGGAGATGCGGAGGGGCCACAATACACGAAGGAAGCCTTTCACCGTTACTTTACCCAGCAAGACCATCACGCCGTGCGCCCACAGGGACACGGCACTAAGGTCGGGGCGGTGCACCAGTTCTTCCTAGCAGCGGGGGAGACGAAGTCCATCTCCATCCGCCTAGCCGATCATGCGGAGGTGCATAATGCCTCTGAGATCCCAGAGACGATCGCCACCCGCCAGGACGAGGCAGATGCCTTCTACCACGCCCTGCAATCCTACATCCCATCAGAGGCAGACCGCCGCATCCAGCGCCAAGCGATCGCCGGCATGCTGTGGTCAAAGCAGTTCTACTACTACGACGTCGCCGACTGGCTGGATGGTGACCCGGGGAAATCCCCACCACCCGCCTCGCGCCTAGAGGGGCGTAACCAAGACTGGCGCCACCTCAGTAATGCAGACCTCATCTCCATGCCGGATAAGTGGGAATACCCCTGGTATGCGGCCTGGGATCTCGCCTTTCACTGCATCCCATACGCCATGGTGGACGCCGACTTTGCTAAGCGGCAGCTCGTGCTGATGCTAAAGGAATGGTACCAGCACCCCAACGGGCAAATCCCCGCCTATGAGTGGAACTTCTCAGACGTGAACCCACCCGTCCACGCCTGGGCCTGCTACCGCGTCTTTAAGATGGATCTAAAGCGCACCGGCGAGCCGGACTACTTCTTCCTAGAGCGCGTGTTCCATAAGCTCATGATCAACTTCACCTGGTGGGTGAACCAGAAGGATAAGAACGGGAACAACGTCTTCCAGGGCGGCTTTCTAGGGCTGGATAACATCGGGCTCTTTGACCGCAGTGCCCCGCTCCCGAATGGAGGGTACATTGACCAAGCCGACGGCACCGCCTGGATGGCGTTCTACGCCCTCGGGATGATGAAGATCGCCCTCCAGCTCGCCCAGCAGAACTCCGTCTACGAGGATACCGCCACCAAGTTCTTTGAGCACTTCCTCCATATTGCAGAGGCACTGAACTCCTGCGGCACTGATGGGCAAGGGCTATGGGACGAGGAAGATGGATTCTACTACGACATCCTACACCAAAACGGCAAAAGCCCCGTCAAGCTCAAGGTGCGCAGCATGGTCGGGATTATTCCCCTGTTCGCCGTAGAAGTCCTGGATGAGGAGATGCTAGAGAAGGTGCCACACTTTAAACGCCGCATGCAATGGACCTTTGAGCATCGCCCAGAGCTCGCCCGCCACGTCGGGTATCAGCGCAGCCAGGGGCAAGAGCGCCACCTCCTGTCGCTCGTGAACAAGGAGCGGCTGGAGCGCATTCTCAGCCGTCTCTTTGACCCTGATGCCTTCTTCTCAGACTACGGCATCCGCTCCCTCTCTAAGGAGCACCTCACCCAGCCCTACCGCTGGAACAGTGGCAAGCTCAAGGGCGAGGTCGCCTACATCCCCGGTGAGTCCGACAGCGGCATGTTCGGCGGAAACTCGAACTGGCGCGGCCCCATCTGGTTCCCGCTGAACTTCCTGCTCTACGAGTCCCTAGAGAAGACCCACTACTACTACCAGAACGAGCTCTCCATCGATGCCCAGTCCGAGAGCAACCTCGACGCCCGGCTCAAAGACCTCGCCGACCGGCTCACTAACCTCTTCCGCCCACAAGACCAGCACACGGACACAGAGGACGCCGCCGCCCCCTCACCGCGCCCCTGTCACCAGGGTGATCCCTTCGCGCACCAGCACCCTCTCTTCTACGAATACTTCCATGGAGACAGCGGCAAGGGGCTAGGCGCGGCCCACCAAACCGGCTGGACGGGCCTCATCGCCAAGCTGATCGACTCCACCTATAAACCCAACTCCAAGCCTACTCAACTCTAGGG
>CAYWAG010000176.1:0-3171 GCA_964455925.1 uncultured Verrucomicrobiales bacterium
TCTCCGCAGTGCCGTATTCTTGGATCTCTCCTTTCTGCATTACGGCGATGTTATCTGCTAGGTAGCGGACGACAGAGAGGTCGTGCGTGATGAAGATCATGGAGAGGTCGAGGTCCTGGCGGAGGTCGAGCAGGAGGTTAAGGATTTGGGATTGGATGGAGACATCGAGGGCGGAGACGGGCTCGTCTGCGATGATGAGCTTAGGCTCTGGGGCGAGGGCGCGGGCAATGGCGATGCGCTGGCGCTGGCCGCCGGAGAACTCGTGCGGGTAGCGCTGGGCGAGGTCTGGGTTTAGCCCCACGCGCTCCATGAGGGCGGCGATGGCATCCATACGCTGGAGCTTAGGGATGGGGCGGCGTTGCTCCAGGGCTTCTAGGAGCGTGGAGTAGATCGTGAAGCGTGGATTCAGCGAGGCGTACGGGTCCTGGAAGACCATCTGAAAGTCGAGCCGACGCTTACGCACCTCGCGCGCGGAGAGCGCCGTGAGATCTGTGTCCTCCAGGGTGATGGTCCCCTCCGTGACGGGTTGTAACTGCATGATCGCACGCGAGAGTGTGGACTTACCACAGCCTGACTCTCCTACCAGACCGAGGATCTCTCCCTTAGCGAGGGAGAGGGATACGCCGTTGACTGCTCGGATCGTCTGCGGTGGGCTAAAGAGGCCTTGGCGCTTGTAATAATGGATGTGGACGTTTTCTACAGAAAGCATAGGAGGGGGAGGGGATAAAGGTTAGTTAAGTTCGGACTTAAGGAGGTAGGTGTTCGCGTTCTCCGGCTGGAGGTGCTGGGTGGCGAGGGCGTTGATCTCCTCTAGGGTGATGCTCTCGTAGTCGCTGGTGCGGCTGCGCGCCCAGTCGAGACGTTTGGGCTGGGCTTGGCTCCTAGCGAGCACGGTGTTAAGCCAATATGTATTCTTGCGGAGGGTGCTTTCTATGCTTGCGATGGCGGGGTTTTGCACTCGGTCGAGCTCGTCTTGCGTGGCTCCGTCGGTAGCGAGGTCTGCCCCGATCTGGAGCACGAGCTTAGCGATGGTGTGTTGGTCTGCGGCCTTACAGATGGCGACCGCCTTTACCTCTCCGAGGTTCTCAAAGGTGTCATTCATATCGGAGTAAGCGTATGGGGAGTAGGATGAGCCGAGCTTCTCGCGGATGACTTCTCGCATCCGGTTCCCGATGATCTGGCTCAGCAGGCTCATGCGCCGTCCTTCGGCAATGTTCGTGGTCAGCCCTGTGGTCTTCCATGACAGAATGGTAGCGGCGCGATCGAGCTTGGACTGGTAGGTGAAGGTTTGCTGCTGCCCTGTGTCTGGGAGCGTCGTGAGCGGCTGGATGGGCAGGCGGTCGCGACGGCTCTCTGCTCCTAGCTGTGGGACGGAGAGGTTCATGCCGAGCGCGTTTTGCAGGGCTTGCTTCGTAGCCTCCAGCTCTAGGTCGCCCACGAGGGTGAGCTCGAGCGGGGCGTTAGCGAAGCGCTGGCGGAGTGGGGCGGTGACTTGCTCTGGCGTAAATGCCATCGCTTGTTCCTCCGTGGGGATCGCGAACCGGGAGTCGCCGCCATGCACGAAGGCGGAGAGGGATTGCATGCTGCCTTCTAGGGTTTGGCGTAGGTTTTCGTATTGGTCAGGGAGCGCCTTCTTATAGAGGCGATCCGCCTCTGGGCGGAACCCTGGGTCTGTGAGGTAGGCCCCGAGGAGCAGGAGCTGCGTCTCTAAGTCCTGCTGGGTAGTAGCGCCTGAGAAGGTGTAGGCGTCCTGTGCGACCCCAAAGGATAGCCCGACAACCTTCCCAGAGAGGACCTGCCCGAGCTCGTCACTGCTATGGGCGCCTACGCCTCCGAGGTTCACGAGCGCGGAGGCATAGCTGTGCCAGCCAGGAGCCATATCTGCCAGTGTGGATAGACCGCCTCCGAGTCTGGCAGTCATCAGGATCTGCCCCTTATCAAAGTCGGTCTGCTTCAGGTTGACGCGGATGCCGTTAGAGAGCGTCATCTGGTGCGTGTCGAGGTCCTCTATGTAGTGCTCCTGCGTGATCGAGCTAGGGGCACCGTGTGCGGTGTAGGCAAAGGCTCCGATCTCCTTCTCCTCTGGCGCTGCGACAGCGATGGCTTGACTCTGCGTGTAGAGGCGCAGGAGCGTGTCCTTATCGTCTGCTTCCTCCGCCTTTTTCGTGAGCACGAGCTTAGGGTTAACGCCCTGCCAGAAGTCGATGAACGCCTGGTGACAGTCCTCTGGGGTGAGCGTAGCGAGCAGATCCTCGACGATCTTGAGGTCTTGCGCGGCATCAGTGAAGACGCTGCGGTCGTTCAGGGTGTTGACGATGCTGTCAGAGATGCTGGCGGAGAGCCGGGTGGACTCCATGCGCGCTGCTTGCTCCGCCGAGGTGCGGAGGTTCGCTGCTGCCTCTTGTAGCTCTGCCGTGGTGAATCCATGCTCTAGGGCACGGCGGAACTCTTGCTCTAGGATGGGGACGGTATCTTTCCAGCGCCCCTCAGATGGTGTGACGGAGAAGGTGCCAAAGGTGATGGCGTCAAACCAGGTGAACTTATACGTGGCGCCTCCGTTGATCGGGGAGTCTTCCTGCTTAGCGATCTCTTGGAGGCGCTTAGTCAGGATAGAGGTGGCGAGACGGGTGGTCATCTTTGTCTGGCGCTTCTGGGCGGTGTCTGGGGCGGAGCTGTGCTCCATGACACGAATGAGGCTGATGTCGTCCTCATCGACCTCGGGGTCAGTGAAGATACCGACTTCGAGCGCAGTCGGCTCTGTCACGGAGCCACGCGCTGGCGGTGTGCCCACCACGGTAGGGGAGGTGAGGGGGGCAAAGGTCTCACGAATGCGCTGCTCATAAACCGCCGCGTCAATATCACCTACCACGATGAAGGTCATGAGCTGCGGGTCGTAGAAGTCCCGGTAAAAGTCCCGGATACGCTCCGGCGGGCAGTTCTGAATGCACTCTTCCGTGCCAATGGGGAAGCGGTAGGTGGCAAGGTAGTCTGGGGTGAGGAACTCAAACTGCTTCTTCATGAGGCGGGAGTCCACGGAGTCCCGTGAGTTCTTCTCAGAGAGGATGACCCCGCGCTCAGCCTCGATCTCCTCAGTCTGCAGGAGTGCGCCGTCACAGAAGTCACGCATCACCGTGAACCCAAGGTCGACCGTGTTTTGGTTCAGGTTCGGGA
>CAYWAG010000176.1:3181-4634 GCA_964455925.1 uncultured Verrucomicrobiales bacterium
ACGAGGTATAGGCGTTGGCGTGTGCCCCAAAGGCGATCCCGAGGCGCTGCATCTCGGGAATGAGCTCTGCCGAGGTGTAGTTCTCACTACCCTCGAAGAGCATGTGCTCCAGAAAGTGGGCGATACCTTGCTGATCATCGGCCTCACTCAGCGACCCTGCATCGACATGCAGGCGGAGCGAAACGCGCCCTGGAGGCTTAGCGTGTGGGTAGATCACATAGCGGAACCCGTTCTCTAGCTGCCCAAAGATCGCCTTCTGGTGAGGGGTGAGATCACTTTCATCATGCGCCCAGATGACGGGGGTGGATGGAGACGCCGTCGCAGAGGACGGTGCAGCAGGGGCTGTCACTAGGGATTGTCCAGCGGCTAGCAGGGGAAGTAGTATGGTAGAGACGAGGTAACGCATATCGTATTATGCCGGTAACGCTAATGGGTCTGGCGTTTTGATGCAAGACCCAACTCACACAGAGCGAGAGAATCCTCCCGCGCGCTGCCCCGATCCATATCGGCAATAAGAAAAGCGATTCTCCCAAAAATCTCTTGTGACATCCACCGCGATAAGCATCTCTATACAGACGGAATCATTCCGTTCACACCCACTAGGGTGTGAAAAATTAATATTAACATGAAAAACACATATATTCTAGTCGGTCTCGCATCTCTTGCTCTTTACTCCTGTGAGAAGGTCAGCGAGAAAGTAACTGAGACCGTTACCGAAGGCGTAAAAGATGCTGGTGCTGCTGTCGTTGACGGTGCAAAGGATGCAGGTTCCGCTGTTGTTGACGGTGCTAAGGCCGTTGGCGAAGGTGCTGTAGACGTTGCTAAAGACGCGGGTTCCGCTACCGTTGACGGTGCTAAGGCACTCGGTGAAGGTGCTGTCGATGGTGCCAAGGCTGCGGTTACATCCGTTAAGGACGCTGGTGCAGCTGCGGTTGACACTGCTAAGGCGGCTGGCGAAGGCGCAGTAGAAACGGTTAAGGGCGCTGGCTCTTCCGTAGTCGAAGGCGTTAAGTCCGTGGGCACAGGTGCTGTCGAAGGCGCTAAGGCTGCTTCTGGCGCAGTTGTCGAAGGTGTTAAGGACGTTGCTAGTGGCACTAAGGATCTTGGCACTGCTGCTGTTGACAGTGCTAAGGCTGTAGGTGCTGGTGCCGTAGAAGGTGCTAAGGCGGCTGGTAGCGCAACGGTAGAAGGCGCGAAAGCTGCTGGCTCCGCTGCTGTCGATGGCGCTAAGTCCGCTGGCAGTGCTGCTACCGAAGGCGTAAAAGCGGCTGCTGAAGGTGCTAAGGACGCAGGGACCTCTGCTCTTGACGCCGTTAAGGGCCTCGCTAAGTAAGTAAGGTGCTTCCCTGTAAGTTTCAGGGAAATACGCTTAACCAGACAGCAGACTCAGGTGACTGAGTCTGCTTTTTTGTGCCTTTGCCTAGGGGCTATCCTTCGTATTGTGGTTTTCCTA
>CAYWAG010000177.1:0-4623 GCA_964455925.1 uncultured Verrucomicrobiales bacterium
CGCTGCTTTACTCGCCGCTGGCGTTGGTCATGGCTTGGTCCTCTGGGGGGAGGATGGCCTTAAAGCGGTTCTTGTCGATCGCCTTTAGGTAGGCCTCTGTAGGGGAGACCTTTCCTGCCATGAGCTGCTCCCAGATGGAGTCGTCCATGAACTGCATCCCCTCCGCGCGTCCCGTCGTGATCACATCAGTGAGCTTTTGGGTCGCCCCTTCACGGATGACTGAGCTTACGGAGGAGTTCGCTAGTAAGATCTCATGCACGGCTACGCGTCCTGCCTGGTCTGAGCGCTTCATCAGCAGCTGGGCGACCACGCCTCGGAGGGATCCGGCGAGCATGGCTCGTGCCTGGTCCTGCTGGTCTGCGGGGAAGACATCGATGATCCGGTCCACTGTCTTACGGGCACTGTTCGTGTGCAGTGTGCCGAACACGAGGAGCCCGGTCTCTGCTGCCGTGAGCGCTAGGGAGATGGTCTCGTAATCCCGCATCTCGCCGACGAGGACGATCTCTGCATCCTCACGGAGGACCGCCTTTAGCCCCTGGCGGAAGTTCGGGGTCTGGATGGGAACCTCGCGCTGCGTAATCTTAGACTTCTTGTTCGGGTGGACAAACTCGATGGGCTCCTCAATGGTGACAATGTGGCGGGCGTAGTTCTCGTTAATGTAGTCGATGATCGCAGCGAGGGTGGTAGATTTGCCAGACCCCGTAGGACCGGTGACGAGCACGAGCCCCGCACGCATACTGGCGAACTGCTTAGCCACCTCTGGGACGCCCAGCTTCTCTAGGGGGATAATCTTATTCGGAATGAGACGGAAGACAGCCGCGAGGCCTCTGCTCTGCTTCAGGTAGTTACAACGGAAGCGGGAGTCCGCATCCATCTCGTAGGCGAAGTCTAGGTCGCCGGACTCCAGGTAGTGGGCATACGCCTTCGGGTCACAGATCTCGCTGAGCATGGAATGCAGCGTATCGTGGTCGAGGACAGGTTCGTTCGGGATCTCGATGACAGAGCCGTGGACACGCGCCTTTGGGACGTATCCTTCGGCTAGGTGGAGGTCTGAGCCACCGTTCTCTACGAGGTAGTTAAATAGTCGGTCAATTACAGCCATAGCAGTAGAAAATAAGTTAAGGTCAGTAGGGTTAGAGTCGGGTGATTAGTCAGCTAGTCCAGCGAGGAGGGCGGTGACTTCCTTTTGGTCCTCCGCACGGCGGATGGCCTCGGCCTTTTCGATGTTGCCCGCCAGGGCTTGCTCTACGAGGGAGTCGTCCATTCGGGACATCCCTACGTTACGCCCGACCTGCATTACCCCTGGGAGCATGAAGGTCTTACCATCACGGATGAGGGCACTGACGGCGGGTGTGTTGACGAGGATCTCATGGGTAGCGATCCGGCCGCCACCCTTACGCGGGATGAGCTGCTGGGAGACGATGCCACGGAGAGACTCCGCGACCATAATACGGATTTGCTCACGCTGATCTGTAGGGAATACATCGAGCACCCGGTCTAGGGTCCGTGGCGCATTACCAGTATGCAGGGTGCCGAACACGAGGTGCCCTGTCTCTGCCGCTGTGATCGCTAGCTCGATGGTCTCTAGGTCCCGCATTTCACCAACGACAATGATGTCTGGGTCTTGACGCAGGGCGCCCTTGAGCGCGTTGGCAAAGGACTCCGTGTGGTTCTCTATCTCACGCTGCGTTACGTGGCATCCCTTACAGGGGTGGATAAACTCGATGGGGTCCTCTAGGGTCAGAATATGGTCATCACGCGTGTCGTTAATGTAGTCGATCATCGCAGCCATGGTGGTGGACTTACCAGATCCGACAGACCCGGTGACGAGGATGAGCCCGTTCTGATACTTTAGGAGCGGCTCCAGGGTGGCCTTTGGCAGACCGAGCTCGTCCATGGTGCGAATCTCCGTCTTAATGATCCGGAAGATCATATCATACCCCAGGCGCTGCTTCACGACAGAGACCCGAAAACGCCCCACCTCGTTCTGATAGGCAAAGTCGACATCGCCCTTATCCTCCAGGATGGCGAGCTCGTTCTCCGACATGTAGGTGTGCATAAGCTTCCAGACATCATCCTTAGTGAGTTCTGGATGGTCGGGCCAAATCGGCTGGAGTGTTCCCGACATCCGCCAAGAGGGAGGATATGCGGTAGAAAGGTGGATATCGGAGGCATCATACTCGACCCCTAAATTCAGATAAGGGTCTACGTGATCTAGTACTTGGTGATCTGACATAGAAAAATAGTTATATTATACGCCATTCGTAGAGTGATAAGATTCTTGTGCCAAACAAATTCCGCTTTTTTTAGGATATTGTGGTAACTCACATCGTGGCATGAGCATCTTGCTCATGATTGTCCCTTTCTGGCGTTAGCCACTGACTTTCTTTTTTGTGTCCGCTTTACGAATAGGTCGAGAGCCAACAAGGGCAGTCAGTGGCGATCGCTGAATACATCTCATTAGCTCCGGCAGGAACAGGAGGAGGGGGCTCCAGAACAGGAGGCGCTGGGGCGTAGTGAGGGTCCAGCCGTCACCTGCTGCCAGCCCAGCAGGGAGCAGGAAGTAGAGGAACCCCGTGAGGGCAAAGGCGCTGCTACTGGCGCGATGCATCCGTAGGGCAAAGGGGATGAGCCATGCCAGATACCACGCATGAACCATGGGGGAGCAAATGAGGAGAACGAGCAGGCTACGGTAGAGGAAGGCGCTGAGGTCACGAGTGCAGAGCGTGATGGGCACGAGCAGGAGGCAGAGGAGGGGGAGGAACTCTTGGTTCTCTATGGGGATGTCTGTGTCGTTAAGGTAGTGCTCCGCCAGCCAGGGGAGCAGCGAGGTGCTGCGCGCGATCTCTGAGAACTCGGCAGGGTAGAGCTGTGCAGGCGGACTAATCAGAACGGCAAAGCTCCAGTAGGAGAGCAACGGCACCAGCACCAGCCCGCCTACATACGCCACCACCCCCAGCATCGAGCTACGCGGCGGTGTACCAGTGAAGAAATACAGGGGGCGCAGCCAGCGCGTATGGGGGAGCCGCCCTAACACGAGCCGCCACATGATAAACCCCGCCGAGAGGAGTGCCACGAGCTTTAGGGAGGTGCTCAGCCCTACCAGCAGCCCGATCAGCGCTAAGGGGCGCCATCCAGCTGTGCGTGTAGGCGTGGACTGCTGCTCCCAATGGGGCACTGCCACCACCAGTGGTAGCAGGAACAGGGGCTCATAATGCCCCCCACCGGCAAAGCAGTAGAGGACCAGAGGGTTCAGCAGATACAGCAGCGCCCAGCGTCCGTAGTGTCGCAGTAACAGCCAGCCCGTCAGCAGATCCGCAGTGATGATGATGAGCTTATAGGCGAGAACCGAGGGAGAGACCGCACTAATAAGGCGGAAGAGGTGCTGCGCGAGCGGCGGGTAAATGGCAGTGACCTCGGGGTGGTTAATCCTGTGCCACCAGCTGGGGCGGAGAGCGGTGAGATCCGCCGCCGCGGGAGGCGTGTTATACGGATTATGCCCCTGTAGCTGTATCAGCCCCTCCCAAATGTAACGCCAAATATCATCACCAGGGGGCATTGGGAGCAGGCAGAGCCGGAGCAGGAGCGCGACCGCGAGCAGCAGCAGGGGAGACCACCCGCCCCCTAGAGTGCGCACTACCGCCACGAGAAACCCCGCGCTCATGATGGCAGCTGCTAGGAAAAAGGCACTGCTCCGTGTGGCAGATGCCGGATCACTGCCCAGCCCCATCAGCAGTGCCCCCCCGATCAGGAGTAACAGGCTGAGCACCAGTAAGCCCACCTGGACAGGGGGGCGCTGGAGCCATAGCTGTCCCAGGGTGCGCAGGATGATGGTGCCAGCTTGGGCACTGCCCTTCAGGTTCCCGGAGATCTTAGAGACCCCTCCTTGGCGGGGGCGGTAGTTTACCGGCACCTCGATGCAGCGCAGGCGGTGTGTGCGGGCCTGGGCTTGCATCTCCACTGTCCACCCAAAGTTCTCGTCCTGCATCCCGATCCGCTCCAGCGCCTCACGCCGGATTAAGCGCAGCGGCCCCAGATCCGCGAACCCTTGCCCCCAGCCTAGATGGAGTAAGAAGCCTGACAGCCAGTTCCCAAAGTTTTGCACGCTCGTTAGGTTCGCCCGTCCCTCCGGGGTCGCCCGCCTATTCCCCAGGATGAGGTCGTGCTGGGACTGCTCTGCCCACAGGCGCGGTAACTCGCTAAGGTCATCACTGCCATCTGCATCGCAGAACAGGACCCACTCACATTCCGCCGGGAGCGCCGCGATCCCCGTGAGGCAGGCGCGCCCATACCCCCGCACCTGCTCTAGCACAACGCGCGCCCCAGCGGACTGCGCCCGCCCCGCGGTCTGATCTGTCGATCCATTATCCACCACGATCACGCCAGCCACCCCCTGCGCTAACAGCTGCTGCACAACGGCGGTAATCGTCGCCTCTTCATTCAGGGCAGGAATGATAGCATAGGTCTGGGACTGCATACAATAAGGGGCATAACCTACTCTCACGATCGGGGAAACCCAAAAACACACACACGTAGCTATACAGGTGAGATCAATAAGCAGTCACAAGGCAGGGGAGTGACGGCGTCTCGCCGTCACCAACCTTAACTCCGTAGTTGATTTTG
>CAYWAG010000178.1:0-4604 GCA_964455925.1 uncultured Verrucomicrobiales bacterium
GAGTGAGACTAAGCTGGGAGGGCGTCGATGATGCTCAGGCAACCGTCGATCATGATGTTTGCGACGAGGGCAAAGGCCTCTGGTCCGTCATAATAGGGATCAGGCACCTCGGGGTTTGTATACGCGGTGCAGAAGCTCATAAAGGGCTGCACCTTCTCGCGCTGCGCGTCGTTCTTAGCGAGTTTGAGCACGTTCTTCTCGTTGCTCTGATCCATGGGGACGATCAGGTCAAAGGCATCAAAGTCCGCGGCCTCGAACTGCCGGGCAGTCCCTTCCACGCGTATCCCGCGTCGCTCTAGCTCCGCGCTCATGCGGGGATCTGGCTTCTTACCAATGTGGTAGCCCGCCGTGCCCGCGCTGTCGATGGAGACGCCCGTGATCTGTTGCCTTTGCAGGAGGTGGCGGAGCACGTTCTCACCAGCGGGTGAGCGGCAGATGTTCCCGAGGCAGACGAAGAGGATACGATATGGAGTGGTACTCATAGCAGTGGTGAGGGGGGGAGGGGATAAGGAGGGTGTTAGAGAGCTTCGCGGAGGAGGTCGAGGTGTTTCTTAGGTTGCACCTTTTCCAGGATGCTCTGGAGGTTTCCCTCTGCATCGATGATAAAGGTCGAGCGCTCGGTGCCCATGTAGGTCTTACCATACATGGATTTCTCCACCCAGACGCCGTATGCCTCGACGATTGCCTTATCTTCATCTGCGATCAGGGCGTAGGGCAGCTCCTGCTTATCGATGAACTTTTGGTGGCTCTGAATGGAGTCTATGCTGACCCCAAAGATGTGTGCTTGATCCCGGAGGTCTGCCCACTCGTCACGAATGGCACACGCCTGCGTAGTGCAGCCGGGGGTGTTATCCTTTGGGTAGAAGATAAGCACGACGGGCTTGCCACGGAGCTCTGATAGGGTGAGGGAGGTCTCCTCCGTGTAGGTGCCGCCGATCACGGGGGCGGTAAATTCAGGGGCGGGTTGTCCAAGGGTCGGTTTCATAGTGGTATATATGGGTAGAGGGGGGCATTCTCGCACGGATCAGGCGGGGCGCAAGCCGTTATCTGCCAGAGAGGGGGAGGGGGATTAGTCTGAGAAGACGATGGCGCGGTTTCCATCAATGATGGTGCGATCATAGACATGGTAGCGAATCCCTCGCGCGAGGGCGGCGCGCTCACAGTCGCGCCCCATGCGGGTGAGGTCGCTCACATCATGGAAGTGCTGCACGCGGGAGACCTGCTGCTCAATGATCGGGCCGGCATCCAGGTCGCTAGTGACGTAGTGGCATGTCGCCCCGATGATCTTTACGCCCCGGTTATATGCCTGGCGGTAGGGGTTTGCGCCGATAAAGGCGGGGAGGAAGCTGTGGTGAATGTTGATCATCTTACCCGCGTAGGCGTCACAGAGCCAGGCGGGCATGATCTGCATGAACCGCGCTAGCACCACGAGGTTTACCTGCTCTGCCTGCAGGAGCTGCTGCACTTGCTGAAAGGCGTCTTCCTTTGGCTGGTTCTTAAAGTCGATAAAGTGGAAGACCAGGCCCGCGCGCTCCACGACCTCGCGGCAGCACTCATTGTTCCCGATGACGGAGGTAATCTCTATGGGTAACTCTCCGCTCTGTGCTCGCCATAGGAGGTCGTTCAGGCAGTGGGTCGTCTTAGTCACTAACAGCGCGGTCTTCGTCTTATGCGGCAGGCGCCGGAAGTGCCACTCTGCCCCGATGGAGCGGCCTAGCACCGCAAAGCCTTGCTCCAAATCCTCTGTGCTGACCGTCGCTGCCGTGGTGTCGATCTCTAAGCGGGCGAAGAAGCGCCCATTCACGGCATCGGCAAACTGGTTAAACTCTACGACATTAGCGTTATAGCTGGCAATGTAGTTCGCTATCTTTGAGACTAGCCCAGGGGAGTCAGGGCAGCTAATCTTCAGAATCAGGTCTTTTATCGGCTTTGGCATACACAGCGTTTAGCTCAATAAGCAGGGAGGAGACAAGCAAAGAACGCTCCGACTCACCGCGCTGGTTGTTGCATGGAGCTGCGGAGGTCTTGCTCGTGCTGCTGGTCCCAGTACCCGCTGTCTAGGTCGATGAAGACGGAGCTGTAGGGGAGGGTGGTTTGGGTCTTAATAATGAGGGCGGAGAAGGTCTTGTTCGCCTCTGTGACGAGAGAGTTCAGCATGTGCTCGTTCAGCTCCAGGGGCTGGTAGCCGTGGAGGGCGTGGGCGAGAGCCGAGCGGTGCTCGTCTATGCCGGGGGCTTGGCGCGGCTGGAGGGCGCGGAGCTCACGCGGTAGGTAGAAGGTGGGGCGAACGTGCTGGGTGGTCTCCATGCAGTTAATAATCAGGTCGACAACGTCTGGACTGCCGGCTGGGGCGTGGATGGTCTGGGTGCTGGCGTTGTGGATCTGTGGGTAGGCGGCATCGGCAACAATGATCCAGTTTCCATACCCCAGCTTAGTGATCGCATTACAGACATCTAACTGCCAGCCACTCTGTGCAGGGGCGTGTGTGTTCGTGCTGGGACCACAACCCGTGAGGATGAGGAGCGGAAGGAGTAGGAGGAGGCGATACATGGTAGATGGGAGCGAATACACTGCAGGTGGGTTATGAGAAATAGGTGCCGAGCGAGCTGTGGGTCAGGTACCCTGGGAGGCGCTCCGGATGGGTGCCGTTGCCAATAATGACGGCGGTGCCAGCGGAGCTAGCGCGCTGCACGGCATCGAGCTTAGACTTCATTCCTCCGATGGAGAACTTGCCAGAGCTATCCTGGGCGAACTGGGCGCTAGCAGCGGCAATGTCGTCTACCCGTGGGATGACGGTACTGGACTCATCCAGCAGACCATCAACGGTGGTCAGGAGGATGAGGGTTTGGGCATCTAGGATGACGGCTAGATTTGCCGCCAGCATATCGTTATCGGTCTTAGTGAGTTCGCGCAGGGATACGACGTCGTTCTCGTTGACGATAGGGATGATACGGGGCTGCTGTAGGAGCTGCAGGAGGACGGTTTTGGCGCGGTCACGGTGCGTCTGCTCCTGGAGGTCGTAGCTAGACAGGAGGATCTGCGCGATAGAGATGTCATGTGGGGTAAAGGCGTGCTGGTAGCGCTGCATCAGACGCGCCTGCCCAATAGCCGCGGCTGCCTGGCGCGTGCCAATGTCACTAGGATACTCCTGTAACCCTAAGAGCGGAACCCCCGCCCCCACCGCACCAGAGGATACGAGGATGCACTTATGCCCCGCCTGCGTGAGCAGTGCGAGCTGGTGAGAGAGCGCAGTAATGGAGCCTTCGTTCAGGTTTCCGTCATCACAGGTGAGGACCCCAGTGCCAACTTTGACGATTGTGATTTCTTGCTTACTCATCGGGTAAGCTGAATACGAGGAATTCGCGACTAGTTCCAGCAAAAAGTGCGATCTTGGCTAGGGGACACAGTAACTCACATGACGGTCACACTAAGCGGTTCATAGTCTGCTCGAAAACACGGTTAAGTTCGTGCCTCCCTAATCACAGCAGTTACAGCTACAGCTGTCACAACATCCCCCCGCTCCGCGAGGAGTCATGGTGGAGCAACAGTCCGAGCAATCCAGGGCTGAACACGGAATATCACAGCAGTCCCACTTACTACAGCAGCCAGAGTCACTCTTCTCACGCTTCCGCTTCTTCTTCGCTTTCTTCGCCTCGGTCCCCGCTGTCTGACCAGAGGTAAGGGCTAAGTGACTAGATGAAGTAGAGCTAAGAACATCGGAAAGTAGCGCCGTATGCGAACGTAACGGAAGGCTGGACTGAGCCTGCTGTAACCCTGACATCAGATCCGTCGCCACCTCGCGGAGCGCTCCCAGCGAGGTGTAGGAGAGCGGATTAAACCGCCCCGCCTGCGCGTCTGCGGCCCGGTCATCATACGCATCACGCAGGTAGATCAGGGCGCCCAGCTGCTCCCCGATCTGGCGCAGACCAGGCGTAGAACTTTGCACGACTTCCCCTAGGTGTCCAAAGATCACGCCATACGCCTGTGCCGTAGGTGCCGCTGCCGCCGCCAAAGTCGGGCGACCACGCTCCACCGACGACTGCCGCGCTAGGGTCGCCACCACCTGCTGCGTCGGGAACCCCAGTGCGTTTAAGGTCGCAACCGCGCGATCACGCGCAGGCCCGATCAAATACCCACCCTGCAGTGCCGCTACCCGTCGCCACCCGCGCTCATCGCTCCGGTCATCATCCAGCTTAGCAGCCAGCCCACACACCGTCACCGCCGCCGTATAAGAGAGTAAGGGAGACGCCTCCAGCACCATGCGTGATGCCCCCAGCGGATTACAGCACGCCCTACTCTCCGCCCCCACTGGCACGGCGCTCAGGCCCTGTCCTAATAAGGCTAGGTAAGCCGCATCCCGATTCACGAGAAACCGCGCTAACGGAGAATATTCCCGGCTCAGCTGACAGCTCAGCCCACAGAACACCGCCTGATACGCCTTCCGTCCAGCCTCTGCACTACATCCCCGGCAAGGAGCCGCCATAAATCCAAACATACCTCAACGCATAGCGTAGAACGCCAGCGCACAACAAGAGCAAAGCCATTGGCAGATAAAATCCCCCCCAACGAAATCTTTTCCTTGCTAAATGGTAATATTTTGCTCA
>CAYWAG010000179.1:0-3245 GCA_964455925.1 uncultured Verrucomicrobiales bacterium
GGACTGCGGAGGCGGAGGATTGGTCGATAAAGGTGGCGATGAAGTTGCGGAGCGAGACGCGGTTTCGGGCGAGCTTGACCTGATCTGAGGTCTGAACCTCTAGGAGGGCGACGGACTCGCCGTCCCCAGGAAGGGTGAGGGTGCCAAGCTGTAGGGTTTGGGCCACGTTCTCATGAGCAGCGGCGAGGGGTGCCGGCGTGGACAGAAGGCTGAGGGTCTCTAGCGGAAAGAGGGTCTGGGTGAGCGCGAGCCAGGCGTCACGATCATATGCAGCGCGCAGGGTGGTGCGGATGGAAGTGGACATGGGAGAAGAGAAATGTGAGAGGTGGAGGCTAGGTCCGGGCATTCTGCCGGGAAAGGGCCTGCTGGAGTTGGGCTTGAAGAGGGGGTAATCCGTTCGTGCGGAGTGCCGGAAAGCGATCTAGGGTAAGGACTGTGTGATAGAGAGTGGGGTTCATCCAACAGATGAGCTCTAGGATGTCTTGATGCTGTTGATCGAGATCCGAGAAGTGAAGAATTCGCTCATGGTGGGAAATACGGTTACGCAGTTTACGAATATTCTGCCATTTGACTGCCAGTTTCTTATAGTTTCGCTCGGGCTTAGGAGCGAGAGCGAAGCAGGATTTACAAAGGTAGTATGCGATGCCTGAGTTCTTGTGAGGAGCAGTAAAAAAGGAGCTCCAGAAGCCGAAGGTGAGTTCTGCAATGAGGCGATCTGGCGAGCAGGGCTTAGAGCCTCCCTTTAACTTAGCCTTCACTTGGTTCAGCTGGAGCAGTTGATTCTTAGGCAAGGTTATGGTCTCATACCAATCTGAGCGGCCGGTTCTGAGGCTTAGCTGACCGTGAATCGCATTCCGAAGCGCGACCTCTGCCGTCTGCAACACGGGATAGAGTGCCTCGCTTAAAGCCATGTTTAAATAGTAGCGAGAGATAATGGTGAACTCATCAGCACCGTCTTTTCCGTACGCCTTTAGACGTGCCTCACTGAGGTGAGGCACGAGGTTTTCATAAAAGTCTGGATTAAGCCTTGATTGAGAGTTCATTATCTGATTATGATGTCTGGGCAGTCCTCGGGAACTTCTTCCTTAGCCTTTAACGGTTAACAGAAGCCGAGGCTTCTTTGTTTACGGGGAATGAGTATATCCTGGTTCCACCCTGATCGTTGGGGGATGGTCTGCCATCTGGTTTTATTATTGTTGATTCGTTGGTTGAGGAGTTACGAGACGAATGACTCGGAGAGGACGATGCGGGGCTGGAGATCTGCGGTGGAGAGTCCCGTGTGGAGGGTTTCTGTTTCTCCCACCGCTTCATCGGTCTCGGTAGGGTCGTAGTAATGAGCGATGACGCCGATGACGTGGTCTAGGAGGGCGGCGGGATTGAGCGGGGTTTTCTTCTGCGCGAGGAAGGTCTTATTCAGGCTGCGTTGGAGCTTAGCATAGCGGCCTTTTTTGATAGAGGTCTCGGCGTATTGGAGCATGCCCTTCTCGCTGGTGGTGGTGATAGGAAGCTTAGAGAGGAGGGAGATGAGCGCGAGGGAGTTGCGCTCAGCAGGGCCGACCTTGTTATCAACGATCTGGTCGCGGACGGTCTCTGCCCGCAGGGATTCACGGTAGTGGTTGATGGCGGCATTGACCTGATCATGGTGGTGATCTGGGAGAGGGTGCGCTCTTTCCTTAGCATTGGCATGAAAGATTCGGGCGGCTTCGATGAAGGAGAGTTCATCCAGGCTGTTGTCTGGATGCGTGAGGTAAAAGCCGCTCCGTCTGCGGTTTTTGATAAAGGAGATGGTGCTTTCCTTCCGCGTCTTATCCTTTCTGCCACAGCGGGCGCGGAGGGGGAGGTTCCGGATCTCACGGAAGCGCTCGGGGTCCTGCTGGCGGAATTGGCGTAGCTCCATGAGGAGGCAGAGTGCCTCGTCCCGCTCCTCCTCTAAGCTGGAGTCAAAGAGGCCAAAGGTATCGACCTCCTCCTCGGTGGAGTAGATCTGGGAGTCTTCGCCTAGGGCAGAGTGGAAGGCCTGGAGCTTGATGAGGGCCTTCTTCTTGAGGTCGATGCCTGCATCGACCTTGGCGGTGGGGAAGAAGTTATAGATATGGACTTGCTCTGCAGTAGTTCCGATCCGGTTAATGCGCCCGATGCGCTGCATGAGGCGGGTGGCGTTCCAGGGGGTGTCGTAGTTCAGGATGACGTTCGAGCGGTGGAGGTTCACCCCCTCTGCGAGAACCTCGGTAGAGATGATGATATCATAGTTGTCCTCGCGCTCCTCTATGGGGTAGTTAGCATCAAAGTTTGCGCGGACATCCGGCATGTTTTGCTTTCTGCTGGCGGCATCTACACTGAGGATGCGGTCATACCCGCGTTCGTTGAGGCGCTGGACGAGGTAGTGGGTGGTTTCCTTTGACTCGGAGAAGATGACGAGCTTGGGGTTGCCGCCAACTTTGGCTTCGTGGTTAATCTGAGGGGAGAGGAGGTTCTGCTCTAGCTGGGAGATGAACTCATCAAACTTGGGGTCCTCCGATTGCTTCTCCCATTGTTCACAGAGGGTGATTAGGAGATCGTGGTCGCGCTGGAGCCCCTTGAGGAACTCGGGATCGAAGTCCTCTGGAGAGCAGATTTCGATGCTGGGGTCGTCCTGCTGGAGGGTAATGAGATGCTCGATGAGTTCTTCCTCCCTACCCTCGATGAGGTATTCGGTCATGTTGACATTCGGCGCAATGAAGATGTTCCCCTTCTCGAACATGGTGACCATTTGTTGGGTATTATCACGAAAGCGAACCAGCGAGGAGGTAAAGGCGTGGAAGGAGGAGTCAATCCGCTTCAGGAGAAGCGTTTTCATGATTTTGGCCAACTGAGCGGAGATTTGCTCTGCTTGCTGGTACTTCGCACGCTTCTCTGGGACGAGGTGCCCGATGGCGCGGTATCGATTATACGTTAGGCCCTTATCTAAGACCTGGATAGACTGATCGTAGAGGGCATCGAGGGCTGGCGGGAGTTGGTAGAGGATCTTCTCCGGTGGGGACACTTGCGGGAAGCGGATGCCTTGGGACTCGAGGTCGTTCTTGTATTCCAGGTGAGCGTTGAGGTCGGTTCGTGTTCGGCGGACAGTGACCTCCTGCATGACCTTCGTCCGGATGACCTCGTAGATTTTTTTGATCTCAGCTTGGGCCTCGGCTGTGGTGTATTCCTTGAGAGCCTTTTGGTATTCCTTTTGTTGGGTCGCAAGGAAGCGCTGTAGGTCAGCGGTA
>CAYWAG010000179.1:3255-4595 GCA_964455925.1 uncultured Verrucomicrobiales bacterium
GTCCTTACCGTCTTGGAAAAGAAGGAGGAGGTTGCCGATGTCTGTAGGACGGTTGTTGAGCGGAGTGGCAGAGACGAGAATGACCTTTTTCTTGAAATAGCTGCCATTCGGGTATTTGCGCTCTGTCCGCGTCTTGCAGATCCGCTGGAGTTCATCATAGGCTTGGGCGGTGCTGTTGCGGAACTTGTGGGCCTCATCGACGATCACGAGGTCGTATTTCTTCGCGTTGCGGATCTTATGCAGGCTACCATTAGTGACGATGGTCGTGCCTTTGAGCTTAAACTTATCAATGGTGTCCTCCCAGCCTCCGCGGAGGGCAGGTGGGACGACGATGAGAATCTCGGAGAGGTGTCCGGGGAAACCATTGTGGTAGAAGAACTTCTTAGCGATTAAGATGGCTATGACGGTCTTACCCAGACCGACGACGTCAGAGAGGAAGAAGCCGTGGTGCTTCTGGAGGTGGAGGAAGCCTTGGGTGACAGCGTCCATCTGGTAGGTGAGACGCATGAACCCATCAGGGAGGTCGCTCTCGCTGTTTGGGTCATACTCGATGGCGGGACCGAAGTACTCGATAAGGAGCTTATAGTAGATCTCAAAGGGCGTCAGGTCCGTGCGGAGAAAGGTGTTTTGTGTGACGTCGGTGATCTCCTTTGGTAAGACCGAGACGCCTTCATTCCAGAGCTTGTTAAACTCGTCAGAGGCAAACTGAACGTCGTCAAAGTCATGGCTGAGGGCATTAAACTCGTAGGTGGTCTGGTCTCCTGTTGCTCCTAAACCGGAGGCGCTGAGGTTGGAGGAGCCTGTGATCACGTGCCCCGGCTTATGCTCATTAAACCCCTTGGGGAGAAAGATGTAGATCTTTGCGTGTAGCTTTTTGGTCGGGTGGGCTTTGATCTCAAGCTTCTTAGAGGTTACGTCCTCGATGAATTGGAGGATTCCTTGCTCTACTTGCTTACTGTAAGAGGCGTTTTGGATATCAAAGGCGAGGTCTTTCCTGAACTCCTCTAGCGCCTTTCCGCTGTCTGCGAGAAAGAGCTGCCCCTTGCGGTGGAACTCTTCCATAATACCATCGACATTGATGCCTACTAAGATCCGAACCTTGGGCACAGATGCCAGCTTCTCACGAATCGCAAAGTATCCAGAGGCACGTAAATACCCAACCAAGGCGTCAAACTTCTCAATATCAGGATTGTGCTCGAAGATCCCCTCGAACTTGCTCAGGAGAGTGTTGGATTCGGAGTTCGTAAAAAAGCGGGTTGGCATAGTAAGACGTTATGAATAAGGGGGTTACAGTAAAGGCGTAGTAATGACGAGTGAATTTATTTGAAAAGGAAATGGCT
>CAYWAG010000180.1:0-4585 GCA_964455925.1 uncultured Verrucomicrobiales bacterium
TCAATGGCGGCCTTCTCGACTGCAGGCTTTCCTGAGTCGGTGTAACTACTCCGATGAAAGATCGCCATGATCAATGGCAGAACAACTAGAGCGAGTAAAATGACAATAACTTTCATATTTTCCAATTCCCTAATAAAGAGTCGCTCCGTGCATAACATGTCACAATTTATATCCGTTTATAACTCTTATGCAATCCCTTCACGCGGTAGGGGGTGGCGCAGGGGGGGATTATGACTCGACATCGATCACATCGGTGTCGTCGTCAGCCTTATCCTTCTTTGGCTTACGGCCCAGGAGGCGGGAGGCATCAAACCCGAGAGTGCGGAGACAGGCGAGGAGGATGGGGATGACGGCGGCATCATCGAGCAGACCGACGGGGAGGACGGCATCAGGGATAATGTCCACTGGATTGATGAGGTAAAGGACTGAGAGAATGGCGCCGAGGGCTGCAAATAGTTTTTTCATTACCCCTATAGAGCGAGGTAGGGGCGTTATAATGTCACGATATATTTTATAATCGGGTGAGTTTTTTCTTTATGCGAGGCAGATCCTCCCCTAAGAGCGTGGGCAAAATGTTAGACATTAAGCAATTCCGTGAAGATGCAGAGGCGATCAAAGCACGCCTCCAGACTCGTTTTGACTCCTCTGCAGACCTTGTAGATGAAGTCCTCCAGTGTGATGTTACGCGCCGTGAGGCAGAGACGAAGAAGCAGGACCTCCAATCCCAAAGAAAGAAGATGTCTAAGGAGATCGGGATGCTGCGTGGTCAGGGGGAAGATACATCCCGTATCGAGTCCGATGTGAAGGCACTGGGTGATGAGATCAAGGCGCTAGATGAGACTGTTACGAAGTCTGGAGATCGCCAAACCGAGCTCCTCCTCTCTATCCCAAACCTCCCCCATGCGGACTGTCCGGTAGGGGAAGACGAGGAGCAAAACCCAGAGATCAAAGTCTGGGGGGAGAAAGTCGACCTCAGCGAGCCACGGGATCACACTGAGCTGGCAGAGCAACACGGGCTGATCGACTTTGAGTCTGCGGCTAAGATCACGGGCAGTGGGTTCGCCCTCTACCGTGGGCCAGGAGCACGTCTGCAGCGCGCACTCATTAACTTCCTCCTTAACACGCAGACGGAGGAGAACGGTTACCAAGAGGTCAATGTTCCTCACCTGATCCGTCGTGAGAGTATGGTCGGGACTGGTCAGTTACCAAAGTTCGAGGAAGATATGTATGGGTTCCCTAAGGACGGGCTCTACCTCGCCCCCACCGCAGAGGTGCCAGTAACCAACATTTACCGTGAGATGATTCTCCAGCCAGATGAACTCCCTGTGAAAATGGCTGCGCATACACCGTGTTTCCGTCGTGAAGCCGGCAGTGCAGGACGCGATAATAAGGGGATCATCCGTATCCACCAGTTTGATAAGGTGGAGCTTGTCCAGATCGTGAAGCCAGAGGAGTCCTTTGCCGTTCTAGAGGAGCTTACGAGTCACGCCGAATCCATCCTCCAGAAGCTGGGTCTGCACTACCGTATTATCGAACTCTGCAGTGGGGATCTGGGCTTCTCCGCCACTAAGACCTATGACATCGAGGTCTGGGCACCAGGGCAGGGGAAATATCTAGAGGTTTCTAGCTGCTCAAACTTTGGTGACTACCAAGCTCGCCGCATGAGGCTGCGCTATAAGGATGAGGACGGTAAGAACCAGTTCTGCCACACTCTTAACGGCTCTGGCACAGCCCTGCCACGTCTCTATGTGGCGCTCCTAGAGCAATACCAGCAGCTAGACGGCTCGATTCTCATTCCAGAGGTGCTGCGCCCTTACTTCGGTGCGGAGAAGATCGGGTAACCCCTAGATTAGGGTGGTTTCCCCCCTCCTTTCTTTTAATAGATAGTAGAAATAGATAGTAGAGTCCTGTTTCACCCAGCTGCTAGTAGCCCCCCTTTTTGTGGGAGGGCTAGGCTGGTTTTTCTCGTTCTTATCTCTGCCATGACAGAGCTCACAGCACTTTACCAACATTACAGTAAGCCCCTGCACTGTAAGCCTACAGGGATCGATCCGGTCTTACCCCACCTGCCAGAGGTGAAGGTCGTGATCTTTGATATTTATGGCACCCTCGTCATCTCTGGATCGGGGGATATTGGGACGAGTATGGCTAACCTCAGGGAGAGCTATGCCCGGCAGGCCCTCCAGGCCCTACGCCCGGATCTCAGTCTCCCCTCAGATGTCAGCCTGACCGCTGCGCTCACACAGGGGATTCTCATCGCGCACCAGGAGGCAAAGGCACAGGGCGTCGCCTATCCGGAGATCGATATCCGAGAGCAATGGGCACCTCTCCTCGCGCCTTACGGTGCTTTTACCACTGGTGAGGTCGAGCAGTTCGCCACGATTTATGAGTCCCTTAGCAACCCCGTATGGCCGATGCCATACGCGACAGAGACGCTGCAGGAGCTGACACAGAGGGGCATCTCCATTGGGCTGATCTCGAACGCCCAGTTCTATACCCCAGTCTTACTCGACACCTTCTTCCCCGCCAGTCAGATCGCACCAGAGCTCAGCTTATACTCCTACCAGCATCGCCAAGCTAAGCCCGGGCTGTATTTGTTCGACCAGCTCGCCCGCACCCTGAGGCAGAACGGAGTCTCCCCCGCAGAGGTCTTACTCGTGGGGAACGATATGCGCAACGACATAGCCCCCGCACAGCGGATCGGCTTTCGTACCGCCCTGGTGGCATCAGACCTCCGCTCCTATCGCCCCAGACCAGAGGAGGGCTACCCACCTGCAGATGCGACCCTCACCTGCCTCTCACAGCTCCGCCAGATTCTTTAACTCACATTACGGCAGTAATTGTGGCATGAGCATCCTGCTCATGATTGTCCCTTCCTGGCATAGCCACTGACTTTCTCTTTTGTGTCCGCTTTACTCATAGGTCGAGAGCCAAGAAGGGCAGTCAGTGGCTAACGCCAGAGGATGTATTCACGAGCGGGACGCTCGTGCCACAGTCTTTACCGCCGTAATGTGTGATCAAGGATTACGGGGTGAACCCGATGGTGCGCTTTTGCGTGGCTGGATGGTCTGTGACGGGCTTGTTGTAGATCTCGGCAAGGGTGTAGCGTTCTTGGTGTGGGGTGGGTAGGGTGAGGTCGAGGTGGGCGGCTAGGGCCTGCGCTGCATCGAGCTCTAGGAGCTCAAAGGTGTGGTGTGTTTGGAGAAAGTTCATATATGGGAAATAGGGATTAGTAGTTGAGAGATTGCTTATAGCTGCGGCGCTCAGAGCGGTGCTGAAGCTGGCGGCGTTGCTTAGGGGTGAGGGGCTTGTGCTCGTCCTTACGTTGTGAGCCAGCCATGATACAGCCCAGGGGCTGAATCTCGGCGATGACATCGGCGAGCCCAAACTCGTGGAGCTGATCGCGGATATGCTGTGGGTTCTTATAGGCTATGGGGGACTCCGTGATGTCAGGCTGCCCAAGGTACCAGCGGATGTCGAGGTGTGCGGTTTGCTCAGAGATGGCTTGCAGGGTCTCCTGTGGGCGTTTGTCACGGTAGAAGTCACGCTTCAGGCGGGTGCGAGAGGTGTTGCGACCTGCACCGTGGGGGGCGAACGAGAGGTAGTCGCTCTGATCGCGCCCGCTGACCAGGAGGATGGGTTCTGCCATATTCAGGGGGATTAACCCCAGTAAGGGGCGTCCCTGGCTATCCTTCCAGGCGGGGGTGGCTCCCTTGCCGTGGTAGAAGCGGGAGCCTCGCTTCCAGACGAAGTTATGCTCGTTCCCGATGTGGCAGATGGGGACTGCTCCGATGGCATCGAGGAAGCGGGTGTGAATGGTCTGGTGGTTTGCCAGAGTCCAGCGGCTCACATACTGAAGCGCAGCCCAATAGTCTTGCCCCTGCGGAGTGTCATAGTCCAGCCACGCGGCAGCCTCAGGGATGCCCTCCGCGACGGAGTGTGTGTGCTTAAGGGCGGCGTTTAGCCCGCGCTTATAGAGATGTGCCCCGATGCCTCGCGAGCCATGATGCGTGACCAGCACTCGGTAGGGTTTCTCTCCGGCTGGATCTGCGAGGAGTTTGCTAGCCAGGGTGTCATACCCAGCCTCGCGGAGCTGTTGCGCATCACTGGCACGGAGGGTGATCTCGCCGAGAAAGGCAAAGTGGTTCCCATCGCCCTGATCCGCCATATACTGCGCCGCGCGCTCGCGTAAGCCAGTGAGAAAGGGGTTCCCCCATACGTCCTCATGCAGCACGGGGTGGTCGACCCTGTCACCCTCTGCCCGTCCGCCGGGACCAAACTTCGTGACTTGCTGCAGGGCATCCATTTCGGCTGCGACGGCGCCCTGTGTCTCGTAGAAGGTGGCGTAGAGCGAGCAACAAATATCGGAGCTGTGCGCGGCGGGGATGATGGCATTATCCACCACGATGCCACCGCCTACAGGGATCTCTGCTTCGCGCGAGCCAGCGGGGCAGGCGTCGGGCATGATCGCACCCGCCATGACCTTAGGGCAGCGCAACAGTTCCGACATCTTAGCGTGCACTCGGTCGAGGTTCTGGTGCTCCTGTGGCGTGTGCGCGCGCAATGCTTGATGGTAGGGTAAGGG
>CAYWAG010000181.1:0-4547 GCA_964455925.1 uncultured Verrucomicrobiales bacterium
TGGAGCGCGCGGGGCAGTCTGTGCAGGTAACGTTAGAGATGAATACGGATGAATAGAATGTGGCGATGGATGGTAATGGTGCTCCTCCTCCTCCTAGAGGGTCGTGCGAACCCAGAGGAAGGATTATTGGCTAAGCGGAATCGGCAACTACTCGCGCCCTTACAGGAGATCCTACAGACCCAAAGCGCGGTGCTGACGACGGCAACGCAGGTCTCTGTGGGCTATGGAGCAGTCGTCTCTCCTCAGGGGCATATCTTAACAAAGGCGTCCTTATGGACTACGGACGGGATGCTGGTGCGGGTAGGACGCCAGGTCTATACTCCAGAGCTGTTGGAGCAGTCGGAGGAGTGGGATCTCGCCTTGCTAAAGGTACCTATAGAGGACGGAACGCCTGTAGAGTGGGAGACGGGGGCGTTGCCGGCAGGGGAGTTGCTCGTTTCTAATGGGGTGACGAGCTTGCTCACCAGGCATGTCAAATTTGGCGTAGTAGCGGCGAAGCAGCGCCCTGTTCCGATGTCGCAGGCCGTGCTGGATCTCCAGGTCGCTCCTGTGCCCGATATTGGTTGGCAAATCTCTGCGATCCGTGCGGGTGGTGGTGCCGCCGCCGCCGGGGTGCAGGTCGGCGATGTCCTAACCGCTATTGATGGACAGCTACTGTCGGACTCCCCGCTGGCGCTGGCGGCCCTGCTGCGCGGGCGCTGGCCGGGGGAGACTGTGACGCTGACCGTCCTGCGCCAGCAGGAGGAGCTAGAGCTGGGGGCTCCGTTGTATTGGCAGCATGAGGTGCACGAGGGCCCCCAGGATCGCAACGAGGCGATGAGTGGGCGGGTCTCGCAACGCCGTACGGGGTTCCCGCTGGTGCTGCAGCATGACATCCCCCTCTCTGCACGCACGGTCGGCGGACCGCTCTTAAACTTAGCAGGGCAGTGCGTGGGGCTGAACATCGCCCGCTATAGCCGCGCAGAAACTTATGCCATTCCTGCAGCGGCGCTAGTGGAGCTCCTCGCCGCATGGGGCGTGGAGTGACCAGCCGTGCTAATGCGAGCTCTGGATCGCGGTGACGGCGATAGTGTAGATGATGTCCTCTACCAGCGAGCCTCGGCTGAGGTCGTTCACCGGGTTGTTTAGGCCTTGGAGCACCGGGCCGATGGAGGCGACCTTGGCGGAGCGCTGCACGGCCTTATAGGTCGTGTTCCCCGTGTTCAGGTCAGGGAAGATCAGGACGTTTGCATTCCCCGCGATGGGGCTATCTGGTGCCTTAGCGCGGGCGACGGACTCAATGGTGGCAGCATCGTATTGGAGGGGACCATCAATGAGGAGGTCGGGTGCCTTTTCCTTAGCGATCTGGGTCGCTTGGCGCACCTTATCGACTTCCGCGCCACCTCCAGAGTCCATGGTGGAATAGCTGATCATCGCTACACGTGGCTCGATGCCGAACTTACGGGCGGTGATGGAGCTCTGAATAGCAATATCAGCGAGCTGCTCTGCAGAGGGGTCTGGATTCACAGCACAGTCTCCATAGACCAGCACTTGGTCAGGCAGGCACATAAAGAAGATGGATGAGACCACCGCCACCCCTGGCGAGGTCTTAATAATCTGCAGCGCCGGGCGGATGGTGTGTCCCGTGCTATGAATGGCACCAGCGACCAGGCCGTCTCCGTCGCCCTGCTTCACCATCATAGTGGCAAGCATGATGTTATCAGACAGGGCATCGATCGCCATTTGGGCGTTCATGCCCTTATGCTTGCGTTGCTCGATCAACGGCGCAACGTAGTTCTCGCGGATGGTAGCGGGATCAACGATCTCGATAAATTCCTCTGGGTATTTGATGCCAGTGCTAGTGATTAGGGGCTGGATCTGCTCTGGCGACCCGATGAGGACACAGGTGGCGATGCGGCGGCGGGCACATTCGACGGCGGCTTGCACGGTGCGTTGCTCCTCGCCCTCGGGGAGGAGGATGCGCTTTTGCGCGAGGGTGGCGAGCTTAGCCAGGCGGTGCTTAAAGGCGATGGGGGAGAGCTTCTTCTCAATGGACTGGCTACACCGCTGGCGGAGCCACTCCGAGTCAATGCTGCGTGCCACCGCATCCATGACCGCATTGATCCGCTCCGTATCACCGACGGGGACCTCCGTGTTCAGGCTGTTAAAGCGGGTGGCGATCTCAAAGGACGTCATGTTCACCTTAAGGATGGGTAAGCCCCCAAACTGGCTAAAGGCCTCCTGGCAAAAGTCGAGGACGGACTGCTTAATATCCAGATGACTGGTCAGGATGAGACCGGCGAGGCGAATCCCTTTACTCGCCGCCATAGCGGTGGTTAGGATCAGATCCGACCGGTCCGATGGCAGGATCACGAGCGATCCTGTGTCAAAGAGCTCCAGCACGTTCTCTGGCTGGCGCGCAAAGAGGCGCACGGAATGCACGCGACGGTTCTCTATGTCGCCTCTCTGGATAATGTCAGCCGACATGTTGTCGATGAGGTCGATCACCCGCATCGCACCGAGGTGGGGAATGTTCGGCACGACGCCCAGGAGGTCATAGCTGCTCATCTGCATCTGCTCCCTCAGCGCATGGAGGTAGTGGTACCCGTCCAGCCCCTCCTCCTCATTATAGTTACACTCATAGCGGTTCAGGATGACCGCCGGGCGGATGCCCTTCAGATCCGTGGGGAGACTACCGATCTCCTGGTTCAGCCAGCGGTTAATCTCCGCGACCTCGGTCACAGGAGGGTTCGCAGCGATGACGACTTCGGCGTTCAGGGTGCGCGCCATCAGGGCGTTTAGGGCCTCTGCCCGATGCAGCTCAGAGGTCGTAATCAGCCCCTCCACGATCACGGCGTCGTATTTCTCCATCATGAGGTCTACGGTCGTGACGACCTCCGCCATCAGCTCGTCCTCCCGCCCCAGTGCGAGGGTAGAGATGAGGTGCTGGATCGGCATGGAGGCTGGCGGGGTAAGGTTAGTAGCGGCCTGGATGTGCTGCAGGCAGGGATCCTCTGATCCCTGGGCATGTGACTGGGCAAAGGGCTTATAGAACACCACGCTCACTCCCAGCCGCTCTAGCTTCCGAAAGAGCCCAAAGCTAATAGAGGAAAGCCCCGGCTCAGAGCCCAGTGGGGTAGTAAGAAAAATGTGTTTCATGACGGTAGATAGGGTAAAATATAAAGGGGGAGGGGGCTCTAAGCGCGAATCACGGACTGGGTTTGGAGGACGATCTCTAGCTCCTCATTAGTCGGTAGCACTAGGGCGCGGGGGGATGCCCCCTCGGTCGTGATCAGCCCTGCCAGCCCTAGGCGCACCTTCTCGTTCTGTTCTGGGCACAGCTGGAAGCCCATCCACGCCAGGCGTTGGAGGATCTTTTGGCGAATCACGGGATTATTCTCGCCGATGCCCCCCGTGAAGACGAGCGCATCTATGGGGCGGTCAAATGCCGCCATGAGTCCCAGCACCTCCTTCGCTAGCCGATAGATAAAGATCTCGACCGCCAGCTGCGCCTTTGCGTCGCCCTCGGCTGCCAGCGCATTCAGCTCGCGCATGTCGGGAGAGGACTCAGAGACCCCTAGCAAGCCAGAGTCATGGTTCAGCGTCCGGGTGACCTCCTCTACAGATTGGTCCAGCTGGGTGCAGAGGTATTGGATAAGG
This sequence comes from uncultured Verrucomicrobiales bacterium, assembly GCA_964455925.1. Classification (GTDB taxonomy): domain Bacteria; phylum Verrucomicrobiota; class Verrucomicrobiia; order Verrucomicrobiales; family Akkermansiaceae; genus WTJZ01. Next base: position 3,640 of record CAYWAG010000181.1, read on the forward strand.
TTCGGGTCCAGACTACCGGAGCGGGTCCCCATCACCAGACCTTCCAGCGGGCTGATCCCCATGGTCGTATCCACACTCAGCCCATTTCTCACCGCCGTCGCACTACAACCATTGCCCAGATGTGCTACAATGATCGCGGAATCCTCCACTGGTAACTCTAACACTTCCAGCGCCTTACTGCTGACATAAGAATGGCTCGTGCCGTGGAACCCATATCGACGGACTTTGTGCTCCTCGTACCAGGCAGTCGGGACCGCGTATCGGTAGGCGACCGGGGGCATGGATTGGTGAAAGGCAGTATCAAACACAGCGACATGCGGAATCTCGGCAAAAATGTTCTTAAAGATGCGGATCGCCATCAGGTTTGCGGGGTTATGCAGTGGCGCAAGCGGAGAGAGGGCTTCGATCGTCGCCTCGACCTCAGCATCGATCTGCACAGAGGCCTTAAACTCCGCCCCACCATGTACGACCCGGTGCCCAACCGCATTTAGCTCGCACGACTGCGCCTCCAGGTGAGTCACCACTGCAGTAGCGATGCATTGCACCGCATCTTCATAGGAAGCGGTCGCGGGCTGTAAGGGCAGGGCACGTTCGCCCACCTTTAGTTTCCCCCCCACCTCTGGTAACCCGATCTTCTCGATGCGCCCATCGAGGATCGCCTCTGCATTATCGGTTTGAATGACCTGGAACTTGACCGAGGAACTGCCCGCATTAATCGCTAATATGACCATAGTTATAGAGTGAGTTGCTGGGGTGCCGCGCGCACGCGCTCATAAGAGCAGCGTCACCACACCCAATGTGTTTCCCTGTCATCTGCTATGATCGTAAAAATGTCAACCGAATACATCGCTACTACCGATCAAAATCCACCCCCATCATCCAAAAAAACACCTGCAGGCAGACCGCTA
>CAYWAG010000182.1:0-4543 GCA_964455925.1 uncultured Verrucomicrobiales bacterium
GGATTACCTTTGCAGATTACCTGATGCTGTGATTTGGTGCTGTGGGGCGTAGAGTTCGCGGTTGCTGGCATTGTATTCGGACTTTAGGCAGAGAGGGATGGCGCTGAGGTCACTGAGTGTCCAGGAGAGGAAGGACCACTCATGCGTTTTTCCATCATGAGCTACTCCTAGGAGTAGGTGGAGCGCATCGTGCTGCACCTTTTGGCGTGCCGAGCGCGGGCTGTAGTAAAACGTGCGCAGGGTGGAGTCTGCCGAGTGCTGCTCGTAGAGCTTAGGGTCTAGGTAGAATCGCACGCCTGTGGGCAGGTGCTGGGCGATAAGGTCAGGGTAACCTGCGCGCTGACTACGCCCATCCGGTAAGAGTGGAAAGCCACAGTCAAAGGCGGGATGTGCCTGTAATAGAGCCTGCAGCGTATCCTCTAGGAGGCGTGAACATTCATTAATGCGCTGCATTTGGCGCGTCGGAGAGTCCTCCGTATTAAGCTCGCAGAGGGCGTGATCCAGAAGTGGTGACAGCTCCTGCACCAGCTGTTGGTGCGCAGGGGTAGCGGCGTTATACGCTAAGACCGCGCAGCTGGTAGCCTGCTGGATCACATCACGGAGGGGGGCGACCTGGGGTAATGTCTGTGACCGCGCCCCATCGCGCAGTACCTGTTCCGAGGATCGGGCACCACCCTGATACCCCAGCCAATACGCTACTGCGATGATGGTCAGCGCGCCCAGCACAGGCCACAGCCGTCGCCCCCAGTCCTTAGAAGCGCTCATAGATGGGCATGTAACGGTAGTTTAACGCCAGCGAGAGGAGCGCCGCCGAAGTGCAATACACCTTCCCGTGGTTTCCATCCCAACTCCCATCGGGGGCCTGTAAGATGCGGAGGTAACGCACATTCCGCTGGTTCCACTCCTCCCACAGATCATAATTCGCCTGGAAGAGAGCCTGGGACATATAATACTCAAAGTAGAAGGGGTAATGCTGGTCCCGAAAGCTCATACGCCTCTTTAAATACGCCAACGACTGCTCCATGTCATCAGAGACCTCACGCGTGGCGAGATAATGGCAGAGCACCCCAATGGCGGTGAGCGTGGGACGCCCGCCATGGTCATCGACATAGCCATATGCCCCGTTCTCTCCGCGACAACTCTCTAGGAACTCTAGTCCCTGGCGTAATGCCGCATCTGGCACCGGGATCCCAGCATTACGCGCCGCAAACAGCGCCACCAGCTGACAGCCCGTTACGGTGGAGTCCGCATCATTGCTCTGTGGCGTGTAGCGCCACGCCTTCTTAGGGTTATACGCCTGCGCGGAGAGGATGAGATCCACCGCCTTCACTAAGGCGGGACCAATGCGCGGATCTGGCACTACGCCGTATGCCTCTGCTAAGCCTAAGGTCACAAACCCGTGATTATACATACTCGTCCCTATGTAACCAGTAGCCGGGTGCTGCGCTGCTAGGAGTGCATCGATACAGCTCGCCGTAAATTCCGCCACGCGGGGGTGGTAAATGTTCTCCCCCTTTGCTAACACCGCCAGCAGGGCAAAGGCGGTGACGGCAGAATGCGTGCTCGACGGGGAGTTCCAGTCTGGATCACTGGTCTGTAGATCTAGGAGGAACTGCACGCCTTGGTCATAAAGGCTCTCTACCTCCGCAGGGACGGCATCCGCCATCCGTGCCCGACCAGTGGCACCCTGACCACTCACGCCCAGTGCCAGCGCAGTCCAGAGGCATAGTATCCCCCAGCGCACAGCCATCACGCGGCTCCCCCCGATTAACCCAGCCATCATCGCTCGCGCCATATCATACCGTTCTCTACAGGAGCTGGAACACGACTAAGGTCGTATCATCAGAGCCTGCATTTGCCACCGCTTGTTTCAGCAACTCTTGGCAAACCTTATGCGCCTTACTCTCATTCAGCCCCGCCTCTGTCTCCACCATGATCGACTCCAGCTTACGCTCCGACAGCCCATCAATGATCCCATCACTACAGACCAGGTAGAGATCATCACACTGCCACTTCTCAGTCCCCATCTCAGGGTTCACCCGAAGGTTCCCTGCGCCGAGACAGTCAAAGATACGGTTCTTAATCGGGCTTAAGCGGTATTGCATCTCTGAGATCTCGCCCGCCTTCCACTTTCTGAACTCAAAGCAATGATCCTTACTTAATTGCTGCATCTTCCCATCACGCACACGATACACCCGACTATCCCCGACGTTCGCCCAAGTGATTTGGTCCTCCTGTAAGAGCACGCCCGCAAAGGTCGTCGCTAGGCGAGAAGCCTTTGGGTTCTCTAGTGCCCGGAGGTTCACATAGATGTTTAGGCTCTGGATAAAGTCATCAAAGCCAGCCTCATCCATCGTTCCATACTCCGCCTTCTCTAGGCGATGTGCAGCACGCGACAGCGCTAACCGCGAGGCAAACTCACCGCCACTATTCCCGCCTACACCATCGCAAACCGCAAAGAGCGCCTTCCGACAGGGCAACAGTCCCTCCCCTTTATGCGCGCGCTGCACCTCGCCCCGAGAGTTAATCCGCAGAGCGAGATGTGAGTCCTGGTTCGTCAAGTGGCGACGCCCCTGCTTACTATCAGACGCCCACTGAATCCGGATCGCATCCTCCGCGGAGGCGAGCTGAGGCTCTGGTAAAACCTCCGCCAGTTCGAAGTCAATAATACAGAACTTTCCACGCCGAGGGTCATAGGTAATATTCCGAGGCTCAGGGTCATCATGCCGCACCCCGAAGTGTTCCTCCAGTTCCTTAAACAAGATGTCCGCCTTTTTCCGTGGGATCGAGTCCTCCACAGGCTGGCCACAGTTCGTCGTCACGATCACATTCGCCTCTAAATCCGCTGAAATTAAGCGTGGTACATGCGGGCACCCTCGTTCCTCCAGCACCTTTAGCACCGTGACCTCATTCGCACAGCGCTCAGAGGCGGCGGTGCCTCTAAACTGCTTATGAACCTGTCCTTTAAAGTCAATACGAACCAAGGAGCGAATACCATCTTTCAGCGATCTCATGATCCCCTGTTCTCGCACAACCACACGCTCATAGCAACCCCGCACTCGCAGAATTTAAGGTGTCATGTAACTCTGCAGGCAGGGCAAGAGAGGTTCAGTCCAGAATAGGAATACCACAACAGGCTTCACTAACAAGCGTAGGTCCGTCGCGCTAGACCGTCCCTGCGGCGACCCACTGGGCGTAGTCCTTAGCGAAGTAGGTGAGAATAACGTCTGCGCCAGCCCGCTTGATGCCCACCAGGCTTTCCACGACGACCTTTTTCTCATCGATCCATCCCCCGGCGGCGCCAGCCTTAATCATGAGATATTCGCCACTCACTTGGTATGCGGCTACAGGCAGGGTGGTGTGCGCGCGCAGGAGTGCGATGATGTCCAGGTATGGCCCCGCCGGTTTGACCATCACAAAGTCAGCGCCCTCCTCCTCATCCAGCATGAGTTCACGGAGAGCTTCACGGCTGTTTTCAGGCTCCATTTGGTAGGTTTTCTTATCTCCAGCCTTAGGAGCAGAGTCCAGAGCACCCCGGAAAGGACCATAGTACGCAGAGGCATATTTAGCGGTGTAACTCATGATAGACACATGCTGGAACCCCGCCTCATCGAGCGCGCAGCGTAAGGCATCTACACGCCCATCCATCATATCGCTAGGAGCCACAATGTCGGCACCCGCCTGGGCATGACATACCGCCTGCAGACAGAGCACCTCCACGGTCTCATCGTTTAGGATCTCTAGCTCACCACGAGCATTCTCGATGACTAATCCATCATGCCCCTCAGAGTTATAGGGATCGAGCGCAACATCCGTAATGACCTGGAGGGAAGGCGCAGCCGCCTTCAGTTGGCGGATCGCCTGTGGGATGAGCCCGTCTAGGTTATAACACTCCTCCGCCCCCGGTGTCTTTAGGTCGGACTGGATGGCAGGAAAGAGCACCACCGCCGGAATCCCCAGCGCATGCGCCTCCAGCGCCTCCCTTACCAGCCCCGCTAGTGACCAGCGTGTACACCCTGGCATAGAGTCGATCGGCTCATCCTCCTCACCAGCATGAAGGAATAGAGGGTAAACAAAGTCCGATGGAGAAACAGAAGTCTCACGAACCAGTGAACGAACAGCGGGGTTTTTTCGGTTACGGCGCGGGCGAATCATAATTCACTTCATACCTGCACCGCATTCGGGCAGAGAAGCAAGCCAAATTCACATCAGACATCAACACACAGGGGCAGCAAAGCAGGAGGAGCTAATGTGATTACTTTGGGGTGCGATTTTATCTAACTCACATTACGGCGATAACCGTGGCATGCCCATCTTGGGCATGAACGCCAGAAGGTATACTATTACAAGGGGGGAGCGTTCCGACTTTATGATCGACGTCGCCGTAGAAAAGAGGCTCAAGAACGTGGCATTCATCCAAGACTATAAGGGATAATATGATGAACTCATGAATTATCGCCGTAATGTGAGTAAAATCACACCCAGTGTGATAGATAGGCTTGTATTTCATATGCAGGATGTCTCATAATGGTCAGCTATGCGT
>CAYWAG010000183.1:0-2642 GCA_964455925.1 uncultured Verrucomicrobiales bacterium
GATGCGAATCACGTTTGAGGAAATTGTTGGTACTGGGACCGTCACACTACAAGCAACCTCTGGAGGCGGGGCAACCATTCCCTCCCTAGTTGTCAACGGCGGTTCACTCCAATCGTTTAAGATCAGCCTAGATTACCTTAACGCTGCTGGAAACCCTACAGGGATGGCGGGCTTACAAGACATCGCTAACACCTCCCCGGCAACACCAATTATTTTCGTAGAAAACTCCACTGCAGATAGCACGGATGTCCAAATCTCTGTCCTTGATGTTGCTGGCACTCCAGTCCCTACAGATCTAATCGAGAGTCAAACGGAAGCAATCCTCTCCCACGCGGCTAACGGATATATCTCTACAAGCTTAGGTAGCGGAGATAGCCTAAACGTCCAGAACTATGCTATAACTCCTGATGAGGAACGTGATGATTTCTTCTCATCGATCGATCTTACGTTCACATCAGATGATGCTGATGGTTTCTTTAACGACGGCTCCACGTTCATCCTTAGCTTTGACAGTGACATCGTTACGACTAACGGCGTTATTGGTCTTGGTGTTCCTGAGCCAAGCGCGGCTCTTCTTGCTGGTCTAGGTGGGATTGCCCTCCTTGGTCGTAGAAAGCGTAACTAAGTTTTGCTCTTTTAGAGCGTCTTAAGCCTCAGCCACATTGCAACGCCCTTGCAATGTGGTTTTTCTTTACAGGATGTTTAGGGTTCCCCTATAGCTACAAAAATCAATGAATTACCGTATGAAACGTAACAACGCGAATTGGCTCTCTATCAGCCTCTTACTTCTCATCGGATTTCTGCTGTATGGCTGGAGTGTGGGCTTTGATTATGTCGCGTATGATGACATTGCCTATGTGCGTGATAATCCTTACGTATCGCAGGGGATAACGCCAGAAGGCCTGCGCTGGGCCTTTCTCTATGACAGCCCTCCGGGGGCATTACCCCATGAGGGGGTTCAGAACCTTTGGCATCCTCTCACGTGGATCTCGCACATGCTCGATGTGCAACTCTTTGGGGCAGATCAGACACAAGCGTTCCATGCGGTTAACCTTGGCATCTATCTCCTCACGATTCCCTTCGTCTTCCTGGGGAGCAGAATGATCGTGCGGGGGAGACTGGCGGCGTTTTTACTGACATTGCTCTGGATGGTGCACCCATTAAAGGCGGAGTCTGTGGCGTGGATCAGTGAGCGTAAGGATCTGCTGAGTGGGTGCTTCTTCTGGAGTTCTCTGTGGCTGGCGTTGATCGTGATGACTAGCCCTGAGTATAGAGGGCGCAGATGGTGGCAGGTACTCAGCTTGGCTCTGTTTATCCTCGGCTTGCTCAGTAAGCCCTCGGTAATCGTGTTACCTCCCCTGTTGATCTTGCTCTCAGGATACATACAGGGCGAGCGTGAGTGGAAGGTCTCCTTTCTCCTACGTGAGGCACGTAAGTGGAGTCCCTGGATTGTGGCATCTATCGTGATGGCGCTAATCACGATTACGCTCCAGTCCTCAGGGTCGCATCAGGACTTCATGGCGGGATCTGCTCTCTCTACGCGCTTACTCTCAGCGGCATCTGGCATCTGGTATTATGTGTACCGCGTCCTTATCCCGTGGGATCTGAACTTCTATTACCCTCAGCCCTTCCGCTCGACGTTCCTCCTGCTCCTGTGTTGGGCGGCGCTGGGTGGAGTGACGTGGCTCACATGGGTAAAGCGGCGGGTATGGCGCAGTTGGTTTCTGGGGTATGCGTGGTTATTGGTGTGCCTGCTTCCTGTCTCCGGGATTATATATGTGGGAGCGAGCTTTACTGCGGACCGATATATGTACCTGGCTCTCGCGGGGATCTTGATCCCGCTAGTCACCTGGATGGGGCGGTGGAGTAACGCTCTACAGGGCGTAATGGGGGGGGCGTTAGCTCTGATCTGGGCCGTGTTATGCTTCTTCCAGGTCGGTGTCTGGCGTAATAGTTGGACGCTCTTCGAGCACAGTGTGCAGGCACAGCCTAGGGCGGCTATCGGCTGGAGTAATCTCGCTACCTTACAAGAGAAGGAAGGCCTGTTCACGGAGGCGGTAGCCTCGTATCATAAGTCCCTTGAGATCCAGCCTCATAACTACATTACCTACTATAATCTAGGTCAGGTATGCACACAGACCCAGGAGCTAGACCGCGCTGCCGAGTATTACCAAAAATCGCTAGAGATCTACCCGAACTACCTCCCCGCGGCAATGTCACTGGGGCGTTATCAGATGTCTCTGGGTGACTATGAGGCAGCTAAGCAGCTGTTCTATAGAGGGATCGAACGGGATTACCGCATGATTTGGCTGGCATTCGAATGTGAATTTAAACTCCAGAACTTTGGGCAGGCACGGAGCCTCATCCAGAAGTTAGAGCGGCTTAATGTCCCTAACCCTGAAATCCTAGCAGGAATGAAGAAGGCGCAGGCAGCCCTCGACCGCCTCTCTCCCTCGCAATAAATTCCCCTGTCTGCCTCGTCATTGCTATTCTCGTTACTCTGGCAGGCATCTCGTCTACAAGCTCTGCACAACATCCTTCCCACCTCACATGACACTCTCGCCCCCTCATCTGTCCTCTCTCCCCTCGTCTCGCGCAGGGAGTAGCACAGGGCACCTACTGCTAACCACGATGAAGTTATG
>CAYWAG010000183.1:2652-4531 GCA_964455925.1 uncultured Verrucomicrobiales bacterium
GGTGGAGAGTCTGCACCATCGGGGGCCCGATGGAACGGGCTACTATCATAATGAGCGGTTCGCGATGGGGATGGCGCGGCTCGCGATCGTGGATGCTGCACAGGGGCAGCAGCCTTTTCGTAGCTCCACGGGGCGTTATCACGTTGTCTTTAATGGGGAGATCTATAATTGGCAGGCATTGCGCCGCGAGTTAGAGGCACGGGGGCACCGCTTTTCCACACATTGTGATGGTGAGGTCCTGCCTGCAGGGTGGGAGACCTGGGGGGCAGCCCTGTTCCCTAAGCTGAACGGGATGTTTGCGATCGCGATCTACGATACGCATACGCATGAGTTAGTGGTAGCACGTGACCATTGTGGGCAGAAGCCTCTGTATTATACTCTCCGGGATGGGGCGTTCTCCTTTGCCTCTGAGGTGCGGGCGCTGCGGCTGGCGGGAGGGGCGCTCAGCCCGAACAGGAGTGCGCTGGCGGGGTATTTGCTAAACCGCTACGTCTCGGAGCCTGCGACCCTCTTTAGAGAAGTGGAGGTGCTGCCCGCGGCGCACTGGATGCGCGTCACCCCAGAAGGGCAGGTAACGCTTACCCGGTTTTGGGCACCTGTGCATGGATCCGCTGCGGCTGCCCTCCCTGATACCGACTGGCTGGGTGCCCCCCCTTCCTCCTCTCTCCCAGAGGCCCTAGACCAGCTGGACGCTGTCGCCCGCGAGTCAGTCCGCCTCACCATGCAGAGCGACTGGAAGAGCGCGCTCTACCTCTCCTCTGGGGTGGACTCGAACCTCCTTGCGCAGTATGCCTGCGAGCTCGACAGCGAGGTGTCCTCGATCTCTATTGGGTTTCGCTCAGCGTCGGATGAGACGGCGGCGGCGGCAGAGTCCGCCGCTGCCTTTGGGCTCCCTCACCATACCATCCAGCTGGGTAGCGACAGCCTAGAGGAGCTTCCCCGTATCATCACACAGATGGAGCGCCCGGTGGGAGATGCGCTCATCCTCGCCTTTGATGCCCTCGCTAGTAAGAGCCGCGAGATCGGGGCAAAGGTCGCCTATGGGGCGGAGGGCATAGACGAGCACTTCGGTGGGTATAGCTTCCATAAGGCGTATCTAAAGGCGCAGAAGCTCGGACCGGTGGGGCGCTGGGGGGCGCAACGCTTCCTAAGCCTAGCGCCCGATGCGCTGGTGGATCGCCTCGCGAACTTTCCCGCCTCACTCGGTAAGGAAGGCAAGGGACGCGTGCAGCGTTATTTACAGAGCTTTACCTCCCTCTCTCCAGACCTGCGGGCAGATTATCTACGCTTCCTCTACGAGCCATCCGAACTCGCCACTGTCCTGAGCGGGGCACTGCCCGACACTGCCACCACGGGACGGCTAGAATCGGGGGCAATGCGTATGAATGCCCTTCTCGCCCGCCAATACGACAGCTGGCTCCAGGATTGGTCCCTGATCCGCCAGGATAAGAACACGATGGCACACTCGATCGAATACCGTAGCCCTTTCCTAGACCCGGCTCTGATCCAGTTTGCCTTTTCCATGAGAGAGGACTGGAAGATTCGCGGGCGCGAGGATAAGTGGATCTGGCGTAAGCTCGCTGAGAAGCGCCTGCCTCCAGAGATCGCATGGCGACCAAAGGTCCCCTTCTACCTCCCTCTCGAGCAAGCGGCGTGGCGCGCTAAGCTCGTGGAAATGAGCCATGATATCCTAACCCCACAGGCACTCTCCACGCACGGGTGGATACAGCCAGAGGAAGTGCAGAGGTTGCAGCAGTCCTCCGAGTTCCTACCACTTAAGAAGATCGCCTCCTTGCTCATCTTCCAGCTGTGGTATAATACTTTCTTTTAATTTGTCACTATTCATATTTGAACTCTACATCTTCCCCCTCTACCATTA
>CAYWAG010000184.1:0-3757 GCA_964455925.1 uncultured Verrucomicrobiales bacterium
ATCTCACAGAGTGGCGAGACGGCAGACACCCTGGCAGCCGTGCGAGAGGCCACGGATAAAGGGGCGCTCGTCGCAGGTCTAGTCAACGTCGTCGGCTCTACCATTGCGCGCGAGACTGGGCGCGGGGTCTACCTCCATGCTGGCCCAGAGATCAGTGTCGCCTCCACAAAGGCCTTCACCTGCCAGGTCGCTACCCTTCTGATGGTGGCACTAAAGTTCGCCCGTAGTCGCCGGATGTCCGTGGATGCGGGACGCCGCTTCGTGCAGGAGATCGAGTCCCTCCCAGAGCTCGTAAAGCAAGTGCTGGCTAAGGATGCAGAGATCGCCAAGGTCGCGGAGCGCTACGTGCAGTATGAGAAAATGTTCTTCATCGGGCGCGGCTACCTCTACCCTGTCGCGATGGAAGGAGCCCTAAAGCTCAAGGAGATCTCCTACGTTCACGCCGAGGCATACCACGCTGCCGAGCTAAAGCACGGCCCCATCGCCCTCCTAGAGGAGAGCATGCCCGTCGTCGCCCTCGCCCTCGAAGGACCAGGGAAGGAGAAGACCATTGGCAATATTAAAGAATGCTCCGCGCGGAACGCGCGCGTGCTAGGGATCATCACCGAGGGTGATGAGGAGGCTAAGTCTGAGGTCGATGACTACATCGAGATCCCCGCCTGCCGTCTCCATGCCGCCGTGATCCCCGCCACGGTCGCGCTGCAGCTCTTCTCCTACCACGTCGCCCGCCTCCGTGGCTGCGCCATCGACCAACCGCGTAACCTCGCTAAGTCTGTAACCGTTGAGTAAAGATAGCTTAGAGAACTCGCTGCTCCTCGCAGATCCATCTCTGCAGGGGAGCGTCTTTAACCGCAGTGTCATCCACCTCGCAGAGCATTCGCTAGAGGATGGAGCCATGGGCTACATCATGAACAAGCCCACGGGCAAGAACGTCGGTGAAGTGCTCCAGGGAGACATGTTTCAGGGGCTAGAGCACATCCCCATCTACTTCGGTGGTCCCGTGCGTCCGGACCAAATCATGTTCTCTGCCTACTGGTGGGCGCCTGACGGCGAGTTCTCCTACCGTCTCCGTATCTCCGCAGAGGAGGCCGTCACGATGAAGTCCAGCGCAGGCTGTCTCCTCCTCGCCCACGTCGGGCACGCTGGATGGTCACCTGGTCAGCTAGAGAACGAGCTCGATGAGCAATCGTGGGTTAACACCGCCGTTGCCTCTGAGGTCATCTCGCTGAATGCCACCAAGCTCTGGCAATCCCTCCTCGCACAGGTCTCCCCCTTCCACGCGCTCCTCTCCCGCACTCCGCAGGAGCTACGCGTGAACTAATCACCACTATACGCCCCGCTGGTAAATCAGCGCATAAAAGTTTTACAGAATGTGACTGGACGGCAATAAGAACTGTCATTATAAGGGATTCCAGCTGCGTATTACGTATGCAGCTTATAGATCACACCCTGCTTTTTTTAAAAAAAACCTCACTCATAACCCATCTCACACCCCTTTTATGAAACTCGTCTCTGCAATGCTCGGTATTATGGCACTCTTACTCTTCTGGATGACCGCTGCCTTCCTTCGTCCTATCCCGACCGACTCCTACGAGCATTACCGTGTAGCGAACATGCCCCAGCATGACACCACCGTACAGAACGATAGTACTGCTCCAGCAGTGCAATAACCCACCACTACCACACACTCCGCTTACCCCGCTAGGTTAGGGTAATCATAGAAAACAGGCTCCCACTCGGGAGCCTGTTCTGTTTTTTGCACCAATATTAAGAAAAGAGCTTGACTCGCACTTGCTATGAGAGGTATGACCACCCTCCATCTAATTTTTCAATCATGGCAGTTACACAAGTTATCCTCAAAGAGAAAGTTGACGGAGTTGGCGCGGAAGCGGACATCGTCAAGGTTAAGGCTGGTTACGCAAGAAACTTCCTCATCCCACGTGGGATCGCGTATGAAGCGACCGAGCACAACGTGCAATACATCGAGGGACTTAAGGCTGCTCGTGCAGAGCGCGAGGCTAAAGAGCTCGAGGAGTTCAAGGCTGTAGCGGCTAAGCTTGACGGCACATCTATCACCCTCGACCTCGAGATCGGTGAGAACGATAAGGCTTTCGGCGCGATCACGAACATCGACATTCACAAGGCTCTGACCGACAAAGGTTACGACATTGACCGTCATTCCATCGGACTAGAGAAGCCGATCAAGAGCACTAAGAGCACCGACGTTATCGTCAGCCTCTACCCTGAAGTTACTGCGACCGTCACGATCAAGGTGAATCCAGTAACACAAGGCTAAGCCTTGCATCTACATTTTCTTGATTGAATATTAAACCACTCTTGCTTCGCAAGAGTGGTTTTTTTTTGTATTAATATCCTGACACTGCCCGTATAGTGTCAATATGAAGAAGTTACTGAGAGTCATAATAGGAGCCTCCACTGCCCTCCTCCTATTCACCATCTGGAGCCTCGCCATCTGGGCACTGGGGCTAGAGAACTACCAGGCATCTGATAACCTCATCTTTCTCGGACGGCTCCACCCCCTCGTCCTGCACCTCCCTATCGGGTTTATGGTGCTCGCGCTTCTGCTGGACATTGGGCACATTCTCCCCACTGCGCTTCGTCAGCGTCTGCCCTCCAGCACAGTCCTGCACGGGCTGATCGTCCTCTCTGCCACCAGTGCCGTAGTTCATGGCATCCTGCTCTATATCAGTGGTGGGTATGAAGGCTCTGAGCTAGCGAACCGGCACCTCATCGGTGGCTGCGCCTTCCTCACCGCCGCCGCTCTCACCCTCCTCTTTAAGCTTTGGGCACCTACAGGACAGCGTACGCGCATCCTCACCGCCGGTCTCTCTCTCCTCGCCATGGCAGTCCTCATGGTCTCTGCCCACGATGGAGCTTCCCTGACGCACGGTGAGAGCTACCTCTCCCAATACGCCCCCGACAGCCTTAAGCCCATCCTAGAGCCAGGATACGCCCCCCCCACAGAGGAGCCAACGCCCGCCACCTCCATCCTCGACACGAATGTCTATGAGTCCGCCATCCAGCCTATCTTTGACCGTGTCTGCATCCAGTGCCATAAGGAGAGCAAAAGCAAGGGCAAGCTCCGCATGGATAGTTATGCCGAGCTTATCAAGGGAGGCGAAAGTGGCGATGCCTATGAGCCGCATGACGTCGACCGCTCCTACCTCATCGAGCGGATGCTCCTCCCCCTAGACGATGATGAGCGCATGCCCCCAGAGGGCAAGCCCCAACACACTGACCAAGAACTCGCCATCCTCCAATGGTGGATCAAAATCGGCGCCCCAGCCGACGGCTCCCTACGCTCGCATAATCCCCCTACCGACCTCATCCCCGTCATCGAGGGCTTCGGTCAGGAATAAGGGACAGTCCCCCTCCATAGGGGGGAAATCATTGTGTGGCTACACCGTTACCAGCTCTAAGCGCTCGGTGAGCTGGTCTTGGATGTGGTCGAAGTGCCCGTTACTCATCGTAATGAGCACGTCATGCGCCTGCTGCTCTGCCGCGATGAAGCTAAGGATTTGGTCGTTCGTCTCAAATAAATGGGCGGGGACGCCGAGGTCTTGGATCATGGCGCGCACGCGCTCCGAGTCCATGAAATCTGCGCGGTCGTCGTTATCGCGGAAGGGCGGGATCTTAAGGATGACGAGGTCGGCATCCTTAAAGGACGCGGGGTAATCGTTCTCAAACGACTTGCGGCGGCTGGAGTTCGAGCGTGGCTCAAAGATCGCAACGATGC
>CAYWAG010000184.1:3767-4524 GCA_964455925.1 uncultured Verrucomicrobiales bacterium
ATACGGTGCTGCGCTGGGTAGCGGCGGCGCATGCCAGAGAGAGTCGCCTGCACCGCAGTGGGGTGGTGCGCGTAATCGTCGATCAGCTCGATGCCCACGGAGGCGTCGGCACTACGGGCGAGCAGCTCCTGACGCTTCTTCATCCCAGTGAAGGTAGAGATCGTTTTCACCAGGCTCTCAAAGGGAAGCCCGTTCTGTAGGGCTACACCGATGGAGCAGGCGATGTTCAGGCAGTTATACTCCCCCGTAAGTGGGGTGCGCACCGTGCCGAGAGGCTTACCGTGGAGGGTGAAGCTGAGTATCTGCAGGTGCCCCTCCCGTCCCTCATGCGTAACCCGGAGGTCTGCCTCTGCGGAGAAGCCATAGGTGATAGCGGTCGCATTACAATGCGGCTTCAGGGTCGCCGCCTCATTATCCGCACAGAGCAGCACAGAGCCGTCGGCAGGCATCTCAGAGACGAGAAACTTAAAGGCCTGCGTGTAGTCCTCTAGCCCATCGTAGATGTCAGTATGATCGAGCTCCATGGAGGTGACGATCAGATGGTTCGCCTGATAGTGCAGGAACTTAGGACGCTTATCGAAGTAAGCAGTGTCGTATTCATCCCCCTCGATGAGGAAGCTGCGTCCTGCCGAAGTGGCATAAGCGGTGTTCTCGCCCTGCACGACCCCACCGACGAGAAAGCTCGGATCCGCCCCCGCGTCTAGAAAGAGCTTAATGAGAAGCCCCGTGGTCGTGGCCTTACCATGCGTGCTAGAGA
>CAYWAG010000185.1:0-4493 GCA_964455925.1 uncultured Verrucomicrobiales bacterium
AATTTAGATAGGGTTTGTCGATTTATTTCTGGTGGGGATTTTTCTTTGTCTTGGGGGTGAGATGGATGTTTCCCTGTATTTATATGGGTTTGGGCGTTTTTTGAGGGAGTGAGGATGGGAGTTGGCACGTGGTGTGCCAATAGAGGGCAACAATTCAAAATACATGATGATAGAAATCCATAAGATTGATGAGGCGACAGGGTTTATCCCTGCGGATAAGAGTGCAGGTAAGCCGATTACGGTGATTGGGACAGATGCGATCCGGGATAACTTTGGGAACGAGTGTCTGAAGCAGGCACTGAACTCGCGGTCGGCTCCTGGGGTGTCGCAGGTGGTGCTGAACCCTGATGCGCATGTGGGGTATGGGGCTCCGGTGGGCTGTGTGATGGCGTCTCCGACCCATATTTATCCTGGGCCGGTGGGGGTGGACATTAAGTGTTCCATGTCGTTGATTCAGACCGATGTGCCGGCGACGGCGATCGAGTCGCGCGAGGTGCGCCGAGCGCTGATCCAGGCGATTTGTGAGCGCACACCTACCGGTGCTGGTAAGGGGCAGCGATCGGTGAAGAAGTCCCGCCCCGTGAATGCGGAGCTAGGGAAGAAGATCGTGACGCAGGGGGCTTCACCCGAGGTCTGCGAGGCGCTGGGGATCCCTGTGGAGTGGGCGGAGCGGTGCGAGGATAGCGTGCACCTAGGACATGATAAGACGCGCGAGGCACTGGAGCGTCGGCTAGAGGTGCACCTAGCGGATAGTCGGTTTAAGGAGCGGTTTCCTAAGAAAATGCAGCAGCTAGGGTCCTACGGTGGTGGGAACCACTTTGGCGAGGCTGAGGTCGTGCGAGTGGCGGAGCATCCTGAGGCACAGGAGGCGGCGGAGGTGTTTGGGCTTCGGGATGGGCATGTGGCTTTTTTGTCGCACTGTGGATCGCGTGGGTTTGGGCATGATATGGCGTCGGCGCAGTTCCGAACGCTACAGGGTCTGTTCGATCAATGGGGCACGCCTTACCCTGCGGGGGATAAGAACCTGGTCTATGCGCCGCTGGGCACGCCCGAGGCGAACAACTACATCGATGATATGTCGATGGGGGCGAACTTTGCCACGGTGAACCATCTCCTCATCAATGCGCTGGTGCTGGAGGCCTTTCAGGAGGTCTTACCAGGGACGCAGGGGAACTTCGTTTACTTCATCAGCCATAACATTGCGCGAGAGGAGGTGGTGGACGGGAGCCTGCAGTGGGTACACCGTAAGGGGGCGACGCGGGCATTCCCAGCGGGGCATCACGCCCTGCAGGGCACGCCCTTCTCAGAGACGGGGCACCCGATCTTGTTGCCGGGGAACCCTCGGGATGGATCGGTGGTGATGGCGGGACTCCCCGGTGCGGAGAAGTCGTGCTACTCGGTGAACCACGGAGCGGGTCGCCAAATGGGGCGAAACCAAGCCAAGCGGACGTTGGACCAAGCAACGGTGGATGCGGAGTTTGGCGCAGAGGACATCCTGTTTAATGGGCGTAAATACCCCATCGATGAGGCTCCCGATGCCTATAAGGACTTCGCCGAAGTGTTGAACAGTGTCGAGACGGCGGGCCTCGCGCATACGGTAGCCCGGCTAGAGGCAAAGTTCGTGATCAAGGACGCCTCGAAGGCTGATGATTGATTAACTCTGAGACAACAATATTTTCTTCCTTGTACTTTTTATCCGCAGATTTCGCAGATGAACGCAGATAGGATTTGATTTATATGTGAGTGATCCCCTCATCATTCAGTATGGTGCTAGGATCGGTTCTTACTCACACTGTAACTATTCAGGAGGGGCTGAAGGAGTGGTTAACCGCGAAAGACGCTAAATTGCGCTAAAATGAACTGGGCTGATTGCATGATCAAAGCGAAGTCTCTTGTAGCTTGCTTTAAGGAAGGCGGAGGAGCAACAGGGCGAGTAGGCGTTAATTCTGTGACTATTCTGGTTCACTCGAATATGCTCGCGTAGCACGTAATACGATGATGCACTCCCATGCAGGTTTGAGTTCCTCTCTTTTTTAGCGGAATTTAGCGCCTTTCGCGGTTTAAATATCCTGCTACCCCCACCTGAATAGTTACCTCACACTAATGAATTCTACAGTCATCTGCGGATGAAAATTGCCATAAGAAGTAAAACTCAACTATATTACTAATAGAAAAATGATAACTATTAATGGACAAGATGGAGGGGGGCAGCTGCTGCGCTCCTCATTGAGCCTGGCGCTGATGACGGGGCAGGCGTTTCGGATGCATCATATTCGGGGGCGGCGGAAGAAGCCGGGGCTGATGCGTCAGCACCTTGCCTGTGTGCAGGCGGCCCTGATGGTGGGAGACGGGTCGGCAGATGGGGCGGAGCTGGGATCGGAGGAGCTGATCTTTCACCCTGGGACGCCTCGGGCTGGCGAGTATCACATTCAGATCGGTGGGGCGGGGAGCACGGTGCTGGTGGCGCAGACTTTACTACCGACCTTGCTGACACTGGACGCCCCGTCGCGGCTCGTGATCGAGGGCGGAACGCATAACCCAATGGCTCCTTCCTATGACTTCTTCTCACGCGCCTTTCTTCCCGCGCTGCGGGTGATGGGTTATGCGGTGGAGGCGCGGTTAAAGCAAGCGGGGTTTGTCCCCGCAGGCGGAGGGCAGATCGAGGTGGATGTCCAGCCTCGCACAGCTACACAGCCGTTCGTGCAAGCCGATGCGGTGGAGTATGTCACTACTAGAGCCACGATCTACCATTACCAGCTGAGCCAAGTCGCCGAGAAGATCAGTGCCCTCCTGGCGAAGAGCACTCAACGCGAGGGTGGGATCGACGTCGAGATCCAACAATGCCCAGAGGCGGCCTGCAACGGTCTGTCCGTGCGCCTAGAGAGCACGGACCTCACAGGGCAGAACCGCATCATCACCGACAGCCTAGCCGAATACGGCCTGCGCTCGGAGTCCCTCGTCAAAAGGCTACTGCGCAACCACCGCAACCGCTGCGCCACAGGTGCCCCTGTTTGTAACCGCCTGGCTGACCAGCTCATGCTCTACCTCGCCCCATGCCCGACCAGCACGCTCACCACCGGCCCCATCACCAACCACCTCCGCACGAATACCGAGGTCATCAATGCCTTCCTCCCAGGGGCTATTACTCTCACCGATCTGCCCCGTGGATTAGTGGAGGTGACGTGAGGTAAACCACAATACGAAGGATAGCCCCTAGGCAAAGACACGGAGCACGCGGAGGTATTTATTAAGTCATAAATGGGTTTCGGAAGACACTGGATAATCTTCACCTGTTGGGAGAAAGAACTAGATGACGCACATGAGGGAAAAAAAATCCTCCTCCGTGCCCTCCGAGCCTCCGTGGTTCAAAATTAACTGCGGATTCTACATCTCTTTCGCTTTTATGTATGAGGGCTCCAAAGCGAGGTAGCCCTGTGTGATTGCGGGTGAAAAATGTCGTGTGGTGTGGACTGGTTTTCCAATTCAAGGTTATTTGTACCTGCCTTAAGACCAAGGCAGGTAGCCTTTGCCGTTGTGTTTATCGAGGAGCTTTAGCTCGCGGGTGAGGTTCTTACGGGCGGAGGGCTGGAACCGCTTGCGGAGGGCTGGGGTGTGGTAGAGTGGATCACGGGCGAGGAAGCCTGCTACGACCTTTCTTCTGCCCTTGCCGAACTCCTCGTGCGAGATCCAGTTATATTCCATGCGGATGTTCATGCGGTATTGGTCAAAGGTTTGGCGGTCGCTGCCAAGAATGCTGAGGTCGATATCGCAGATGAGAGCCTCATCCGTGGTGGATGGGGGAGAGGCATGGCGGGTGGCGAGGATGAGCTGGGCGACGGATTGCGCGAGGGCCGGGGCGTGTGGGTGCAGGAAGTCCGCCGCCAGTTCTGCGGAGCGCTGCTCGTTATCGCTGGAGCGGGGATTATAAGAGAGATCGTGGTAGAATAGGGCAAACTCGACCGCCGTGGTGTCCTCCGCCAGCTCTCGGTATTCGTCCAATAGTTGGAGGCAATCCAGCACATGCAGCTCATTATGATATGCCCGCCCTCCATAGGTGTAGAGGTGCGCCATGTGGCGAAGCTCCTCCGCCCCATCTAGTCCCTGCGCGGCGCATAATTGTAACCAACGTTCTTCTAAGTCCATGCCTTCAGTGTTATAGGGTTTTCATGAACAGTTGCAAGCGGCAATGTTCAGCAGAGTGCGATTTTATCTGATGGATAGTAAAAGTTCCAATCCGATCGAGTGTCTCGTCAGCAAAGGTGTAGATCCGAATATCATAAAGGCTCCCCCTAAGACCAAGGTCGGTCGCCTCTGCCATTGTGTTTATCGAGGACGGATTAGGCACTACTTGATAAACTCAAAGAGGGCTTGCCACTCCGCCGTGAGATCAAAGCTCCAGAGGTCATTATGTGATGCCCCATCGATCACGTAGCGCGCTTTCGGGCCGGGGTGGGCCTCATAAAGGCGGGCGCTGTGCGCTGGGGGAATCGTCC
>CAYWAG010000186.1:0-4491 GCA_964455925.1 uncultured Verrucomicrobiales bacterium
AATAAAAAAGCCCCGCGATGCGGGGCTTTTTCTTATAAATGAGGGTAAGAGACCTAATCCTACCCTCGTGAGGGTGAATACGGGATTACCAGGTGGCGATGTATCCGCGTGTGTCGATGTGTGTGAAGCTGGAGTAGCTACCGACGCCTCCGACAAACTTACGTTGCTTGTCACGTAGGTGACGTGCGGCTTGGTAAACACGCCAAGGTGAGCTTGGCATAATGACATCCATGGCGAAGTTCTTCTTATGCCATGAGTTTGGCTTTGCTCCGGGGCAGCGTGCGTTATAGGCAGGACTACGGTAGAGGGATACGATCTCGCGAACGTCCTCACCACCGAGAAGGTCAGCGACCTTGTCCATCGCGCGGAGGGTGTCACCGATGTTTTTCCAAAGGTGCTTTGGAGGGATCTCGTTCCACACATACCCTTTACGGCGGGAGTGGACCTTGATGACCTGGTAGTTCGACATATGCTTCAGACGAAGACGATCAATGAACTTAGCGTAACGGAAGATGTCACCACCTTCACGGCGCACCCAGTCAGCTGGGAGGTTGCGAAGGTCAACATCGTATTTGCGTTCGGCTGCCTCTACTTCTGAGGCGGTAAGGAACATCCCGCCTACTGCGAGCGTTGCTCCGGAAAGAAAAGTTCTTCTGCTTTGGAGAAATTCACCGCAAGTGAGGTCAAGATTTGCAGTGATATCTTTGTTATCAGATTTCATGGTGAGTATTAGTTAAGGGCTTACTTACGGGATTAAAAGCAAAAAGTATGCCTTTTTTTCTCCCAGAGCCAAAAAATGTGACTTTTCGTGAGGTGCGCATTTATACTATTAAAGTTTAAACACGCCAATACGAGCTGATCTTACTAAGCGTTACACGCGGCAATGTGAGAACCAGCTAGGTGCCCAGAGGTCCAGGCGTTCTGGAAATTAAACCCTCCGGTAACGCCATCAATGTTCATGATTTCACCTGCAAAGTAGAGCCCAGGGTTGAGCTTGCTCTCCATGGTCTTAAGGTTGATCTCACGGAGCTCTACGCCACCGCAGGTTACGAACTCATCCTTGTTCAGGCTCTTGCCGGTCACTGGGAGAAGCGTTTCGGTGAGCTGGGCGACTAATGACTGCTCTTGCTCCTTTGGGAGCTGTGACCAGGTGGTCTGTGGTGCGACATGAGCGAGTTCGCAGAAGCGCACCCAGAGGCGCTTAGGAATAGCGGCGAGGGGGCTACGGGTTGCTAGTTGGCGCGTCCCCCATTCCTGCCGCTTATGCTGGAGCTGTCGCGCGACATCCAGACCGGGGCACCAGTTTACCTTAAGGTCAAAGCAGTAATCCTGCTCTGCCAAAACTCGCGCACCGAGGGCGGAGAGCTTAAGGACGCCGGGTCCACTTACGCCCCAATGGGTAACGAGGAGTGGACCTTGGTTCTCTAGCTTAGTCCCCATGATGCGAACATGCGCAGGGTTTACGGAGAGCCCCTCTAGATCCGTGAGGAGAGGGTGGTCAATAGTAAAGGTAAAGAGCGAGGGCACGGCATCATGCAGGGTATGGCCTAAGCTCGCAGCGAGCTTAGCGCCTGCCGTGACCCGAGTCCCCCCCGTGGCTAACAGCACGCGCTGGCTACGGAGCATGAGGTCCTCTGTAATGGTGAGGGCGTATCCGCTGTGCTGCGCCTCTAGCGCGGTCACGCCCGTGCGCGTAAAGATCTGAATACCTAGGTCTAGAGCCGTCTCCATGAGGCAGTCAATAATCGTCTGCGAGGAGTCCGTAGTCGGGAACATGCGCCCGTCCTTCTCTACCTTTAGGTCTACCCCATGGTCATTAAACCATGCGATGGTCTCTGCGGGACCAAAGTGGTGAAACGGACCGATGAGAGAGCGCTGGCCTCGCGGGTAGTGCGCGGTGAGGTCACGTGGCTCTAGGCAGTCATGCGTGACATTACATCGTCCCCCGCCAGAGATTTTCACCTTCTGGAGGAGTTGCCCCGACTTCTCGAGGATAGCGATACGCAGAGGAGTGGAGGCGTGCTGTGCTGCCGAGATCGCCGCAAAGAAGCCAGCGGCACCGCCACCGACTACTACGAGATCCCACTCTGATCCAGATACAAGGTCAGACATAATGAGAGAGTGTGCGCTAGAGAGTTATGAGCTGCGAGGGATTAGTAGTTACGCTTTGGCTTACCACCGCCCTTATATCCGCCGCGACCTTTCTTATAATCACGTCCACCACCGCCATCGCGGTCACCACGGTATCCACCGCCGTCACGCTTACCCTTATAGCCGCCACCGCCTTTGTAGCCACCGCCGCCACCTTTGTAGCCGCCACCACCTTTGTAGTCACGCTTGCCACCACGGTCGTCGCCGCCACGGCCTCCATCGAACCCACGGTCAGGGCGGATAGGGACTTGGCGCCCTCCGATCTCGACCTTAGCGTTCACCACCATATCGACCTCGTCCTTGACGATGCCGACGAGCGTGTGACGCCCAAAGAGGCGGATCTTACCCACACCTCCATCAGTCACCCCAACGTCGTTATAAAGGATACCGGTAAGCTGCCCGGCACTGACATCGTCTTCCTTACCAATGCCGAAGAAGAGCGTCTCGTATTGATCGAACCCAGGCTTCTCTCCTCGCTCACGAGGCTTACTGTCACGGTCACCGCGATCACGCTCACCACGCTCGATGTTGTTGTTACCGCGATCCTCAGGGATGGCGTTCAGCTCAGGGCTGGTGTCCTTCTTCCAGCACGCGACGAGGCTGTTAATGACCTCCATAGCGTCCACTTCATCCTCCGCTGCCGCTTCTAGGAACTCGGCAAAGGTGCTGAAGTCTGGGAGCTTAACGGTCTCGGTCTCGATAATGTTGCCCTCGGGGTCGCGCTCGATCTCAGCGTTCTCATCCTCAGTAAGGATGAGCTCCATGTTGCTCATGAGCTTCTTGACGAGCGCTCGCTCGTGCCCGTTGGTGAGGTCATCCTGTGATGGGATCTGCTCCTTAGGGATGCTCTCCCCGATGTAGCGCTCCACGTTCTTAAGGTAGCGGAAGTCACGACGAGAGACCAGGGAGTAGGAGGAGCCACTACGCCCAGCACGGCCTGTACGACCTACACGGTGAACGTAGTCCTCTGGCTCATGCGACATCTCTAGCACGTAAACAGCCTCGATCCCCGCGACATCTAGCCCACGTCCGGCAACGTCTGTAGCGATGAGGAGACGCACCTGCCCCTGTGAGAAGCGCTTCAGGACGCGCTCACGCATCGGCTGCCCCATGTCACCATGGAGCCGCTCGGCAGAGACACCGAGGGCAGAGAGGGCATCCGCCGCTTCCTCGACGCGGCGCTTCGTGTTACAGAAGATGACCGCCTGCCCTGGGGAGTCACGCAGGATGAGACGACGGAGGATCTCGAGCTTAGAGCTCTCGCGGACGTCGATCCAGGCTTGCTTAATAGTGTTAGCGGGCTTCACCTTACCAGAGACCTGCACAGTCTGAATGTTCTCGCTGTAGCGGTCGATCAGGCGCTTAATATCGGAGTTAATAGTAGCGGAGAAGAAGATGTTTTGGCGATCCACAGGCATTTCCTCCAGCATCTCACGGATCTCATCACGGAAGCCCATATCTAACATGCGGTCTGCCTCATCGAGGACGACAGCGCGGACCTCATCGGTCTCAAAGGTGCCCTTGCGGAGGTGATCCTGCAGACGTCCAGGCGTCCCCACGATGACCTGGGGGTTCTGGCGTAGCTGGTGGATCTGCTCTGGGTATGGCGCGCCACCATAGAGGTTTGCTACGCGCACGCCCTTGAGGTGCTGCGCGAAGTCCTTGATCGCCTGGGTAACCTGCTGGGAGAGTTCACGCGTAGGGCACACCACGAGGAACTGTGGGGAGCGCACGCTCATATCGAGGTTCTGCAGCAGCGGCAGGGAGAAGGCGGCGGTCTTACCAGACCCTGTCTGGGAGAGACCCAGGATGTCATCCCCATCGAGGATGAGGGGGATGGCTTGGGCCTGAATGTCGGAGGGGGTTTCATAGCCCATTTTCTCAAGAGAGGAGACAATGTTTGGCTGGAGCCCTAGCTCTGCGAAGGGATTACTCATAGAATATATCGTTAGTGGTCCGCCTCTCGTATCTCATATGAGGCCGGATTGCCACTAGGATCGCTGTGCGGGTAAGCCGGCACCATGCACCCCTCTTAGCGAATAGCAAGATGTTTTGTCCGAGGATTCTGACAGGGCGATCACGGGGGCAAAACCAGCCTCCATCCATGGTTTTAAAAGAGCGACTTCCTGTGAGAGTGTTATTTTGTGGTTTATTCTGGCAATCGGATGCCTTCACCCAGTAGGTGCAGGTAATTCCATGTCTCTCAATCCCCCTGTTTGACTTAATAAGTCTTCCAAATTAAATTTAGATGAGGTCATTCGATCAAAATAAATAAAATCTTCTGTGCCTTTGCCTAGGGGCTATCCTGCGCTATCGCTTGTATTGTGTCTCTGCGGTTTT
>CAYWAG010000187.1:0-4491 GCA_964455925.1 uncultured Verrucomicrobiales bacterium
TGGTGACCTACTGATTACAAGTCAGTTGCTCTACCAACTGAGCTACAGCGGCGGGAGGGATACTCTAATACAGGAATCTGATGGATGGCAAGAGAAAACTGCTAGAAAATGAAGTTTTTTTTTTGAAGCTGGGTTTGAGGGGGCAAATCTTACTCGGTAGACATGACCTTACGCACGCGGAGGTTGCGGTATTGGACATTCGATCCGGTGTCTTGGAGGAGGAGGGGGCCAGCCTGGCGAGCGTAGTCAGAGACGTTCTTATACTTACTCGCGGCGAGGCGTTCCTCCCATTCCGGTGATCCGTAGTCGATCTCCATGACGAGGTCCCCGTTGAGCCAATGCTGGATCATGTTCCCTACAGCGACGATACGCCCTAGGTTCCACTCTTGCCCAGCCTTACGCACGACCTTATCGCTGGAGGCGGCCTTAATGTTATAGAGCGCTGCAATGCTATTACGCGGGTCGCTGGAGGTGGAGTCGTCATTGATTTGGTACTCCAGCCCTACGGTGTCAGGCTGGACGCGGTATTTGATCCCGCTGTCACCCTGCTGGCTGATGAGGAACTCGAACTCTAGCTCGAAGTTATAGTAGGTGTTATCCCGTGTAACGAGCTGTCCACCACGTCCGGTCTGCGACTTATCCAGGCTGAGCACGCCGTCCTGCACCGACCACTGTGGACCTACGGCAGTCTCTGTCTGCGAGTTATGCGTAGAGCCGTTGCGAAAGAGCGCGAGGCTGTCACCATCCAGGAGGTTCACCCACTCATAGTTCGCGGTAGGATCATCGGACACCACCGGAGAGACACTGCTAGAGACTGTTGCTGGTGCCTCTGACTGAAGCTGGGCCGTCTTCTTGGCCGACTCACGACCAGCATCACTCCCTGGCACCTCACGTACGGTGTAGCACAGGAGGGGGTTCAGCGCCATCGGGAAGTTAAACTCGTAACAGCGGTCAACCTTATGCCCGGCGGGGATGAGGAGGCGGTACTTCGTATCGGAGCCATCGACAGGCTGCACCTGTAGCGGGACGTTCTGGCGCTCATTCATTCCTGATCCGTAGTGCTGGTGGTAGGAGAAGAAGTAGCGGGCAAGCGTGATCTGCTCCAGCATCGCCGTATCCTCTACGGGCTGCAGGAACTCGACCTCAAACCCCTCGGGAGTAATGTTGATCGTCTTCACATCTTGGAAGGCAGCTTCATCGGTAAAGGAGACCTTCGTGAGTCCCTCGCCACCAGGCCAGGAGAGGTGTGTGTGACCCACATAGAGTCCGCCTGCAGAGTCAAACACGAAGCGGTTGATCCCCATATCGAGGCCGTTCTTATCCATAAAGGGCGTGCACGCACCCTGCACGACGCCATTCACTTCCTCGAGCATGACACGGATGATACGGGACTTGTTCATCTCACCGATGAGGAGCTGCCCGGTGAATGGACCAAAGCCGGCGGGAATCTCTAGCGGCTGTGTAGGAGAGTTCGCCATGATGCTCTGTGGGAACCATACGCCTGCGGCGGTGCGCTGGGCGTCTAGCTGCGCTATGCCCTCAGGGTTCTCTAGCTCCACCGGCGCAGGACCATCGTATCCCTCCGTCCAGGGAAGGCTCGCGGCGTGACCGTAGAACTTGCCCTCCTCCACATGGAAGAGCTTGCTGGTGCCCACCCAGTCGCCTTGGTTATCAGAGACAAAGAGACGCCCCTGGGAGTCCACACTCAGTCCATTAGGCGAGCGGAAGCCGGAGGCATAAGGAGTGGTCTCACCGGTCTTAGCATCCACCTTCATCACCCATCCGCGGTATGGAACACGGGAGAACATACGACCAGCCTTATGCTTGACGCCGGCACCCCATGCCTCGCGGTCGATGAGGAATTGGTCACGTTCTAGACCGAGGTCGAGCCATTCCCCCCGAATCTCAGGGCGAATCCCAGCACCATTAGAGGCGACATTCAGCGCGTAGTAGTAGTTCCAGTCGGCATCCACAGCGGGGCCAAAGGAAAACTCGTGGTAGTTCCCACTCATCCCAAAGTCATCGCTAAGGGTCTCAAAGAGGTCTGCGGAGCCATCGCCATCGGTATCAGAGATGCGGGTAAGCTCAGGGCGCTGCATGACGACAACGGTGCTCTCGTTCTCTGCGACGATCCCTAATGGCTCATGCAGGCCGGTGGCAAAGGTAGACCAGGACTGCGCCTCTGGATCATAGATGCGGACATCGCCCTCGTGGAAGGTGGCGACCACCTTCCCGCTGGGCAGGATATCGAGCCCACCGACCTGTGGGTCGATCGATCTGCCAATAGGGATGGAGCTAACAGAATAGGCAGGATGCTGCGCATGAGCGATACCAGCACCGGCCAGCAGAAGAGGGACAAGCGTAAGAAGTGTTCTCATAAAGTTAAGAAAGAAAAGAGGTGAAAAATAAGAATGAGAGAGCCGTGATTACTGCGCGGCGATGGTGAGCTGGAGGTCTGCTGCCTCTGCAGCGGATACGGTGAGATAATCTCCGTCGCGTTGCCCGACCTGAGATTGCACCTTACTGGGGAGGTAGAGCTTCACACCCTCCTTAGCCCCAGTGATTTGGAGCTGAATCTGGAGCCCCTCTGGGGTGCTAGAGATCGCCTCGGTCACAGAGAGAGCCCCAAAGCCATAGGTAAACTGCGGCTGCCCGTCGACGAAGCGGTATCCCTTAAAGTCTGGGGTCGTGCCCTCTGGCTCGCTGGCAATAAGGTAAGTCGTCTCTCCGGCACCACCGTCAAAGAAGCGCGCTCCGCCAGGATATGCTACTGCACTACCATTAGAGCGAGAGGTGTTCCCCAGCTTCACGTATTCGCCAGCCCATGCCTGACGGAGGCGGCAGTTGCCAGCATCCCAGCAATAATTCATGTCGTTCTCTAGCGCCACGATGATCGCCGCAGGCCCTACACCATGGAAGAAGTAACGGCGGAGCGAGGGACGCTTCACCACCTTCTTCACCTTATCAGCAGCGGCGGCATTCCGTGCCACTAGCGGCACGTTCTCGTCCTTCTCGATCGGCCCGGGGCGCTGTCCGACATACAGCGCGCCATACATGAGCATCGCGTGTCCTGGATATGTGCAGACGTATGGATACACGCCGGGTTCATCTGGCGCGGTAAAGACAAACTCCTCCGACTGGTCAGCCTTAAGGAGACTAGAGGCGGCGAGGATAGCATCATGCTCTGGGACATACCCACGCTTAGCAGAGTTCTCATCGATCTGCATTGAGGCGGCCTGAACCGCAGGGAGCGTCCCGGGCTTAAGGAAGACGATGTTGTGAGGCTGATCGTTCGGATCTTGGTTAATAAAGCGGATGATCAACCGTTCTCCTGGTTTCATCTTAGACTGCACGCGGTCAAACTGCAGCCCCTCGACCGCCTTAATGGTGATCGGGCGACCTGTGATGGGAGGTTCGGCAGAAACGAGGCTCCACAGAGAGAGGAGGCAGGTAATAAGTAGGAATGTTCTCATAAAGGGAAGGAATACAAAGGTGGGGAGTCTATTTCTATTTTAAGCGTTAAACAAGAGGAAAGTTTCAGCTAAAAGCCAAATAATAACAAAAACAGCTACCAAAAAAACTTATATAACGCGACACAAGCATGATAATATTGGCGCTAGCCCTCTAATTGGGACAGAGGGGGCCAAAATTCAATCACTCACGATTTTTCTCACCCTTTCCTCGTGATTTCTTACTCGATCGGTGTTACACTACCGAATGGACATTTCCCAACTCCGCGCTAGCTATACACAAGGCGGGATCGAGAAGGATGATCTCTCCCCCGACCCACTCACCCAGTTTAACCTCTGGATCAAGGCCGCTGTGCAGGCTGACCTCCCTGAACCAAACGCTATGACACTCAGCACGGTCAGCGCAGACGCAGCCCCCTCTGCCCGCACGGTCCTGCTAAAGGGACTGGATGTAGGATTCTGCTTCTACAGTAACTACCGGTCCCAGAAAGCACAGGATATAGAGGCGAACCCTCATGTCGCCCTCACCTTCCTCTGGCTCGGGCTGGAGCGCCAAGTCATTGTGCGCGGTAAGGCAGAGAAAACAAGCCCCGCCGAGAGCGAGGCATACTTCCGCACCCGCCCCTACGAGTCACAGATCGGGGCATGGGTGTCAGAGCAGCAGAGCGGAGTGATCCCGGATCGCGCAGAGCTGCAGGCCCGCGAGATCGCCCTAATGGCACAATACCCCGAAGGCACCGTGCCGCTCCCTGAGTTCTGGGGAGGCTACCGCGTCCTGCCCCTGCAGGTCGAGTTCTGGCAGGGGCGGGTCGGGCGTCTGCACGACCGCCTCCGCTACTCGCGCGAGAGCATTGCGGACACCGACTGGAGCGTAGACCGCCTCAGCCCGTAAGGCTGGCAGTTACGAATGGTGCCAACTTAAGCGAATATAGGCTCGATTTTTGAACCACAGAGGCACGGAGGCACAGAGAGTGTTTTTTGTTAATTTTGAGTTTTATATTTAAATCTAAATGCAATATTT
>CAYWAG010000188.1:0-4475 GCA_964455925.1 uncultured Verrucomicrobiales bacterium
GAGATGTGCCCAAGCTGCCGCCGCTACCAGATCAGTGATCGCGAAGACGGTCTCTGTGAGCGCTGTGCTCCACTCGTCTAAGGGGAGCTTACTCTCTTAGAAACGTAAAAAGCCTCTCCTGAAAATCAGGAGAGGCTTTTTTATATGCTAGTTAGTAGCAGTATGCCTTACGCGTCGCGGAGCATTTCCCAGGTGCGGGCTACTTGGAGAACGGTTTGCTCTCCTAAGTGTGGGCCGAGGACTTGGAGCCCTACAGGGAGATCCAGTCCATCGACTGCAGCGGTGCCACAGGGAACACTGATGGCAGGAATGCCCGCGAGGTTTGCCCCGATGGTAAAGATGTCGGCGAGGTATTCCTTTAGCGGATCTTCCACTCCCGCAGTGAGCTTACGGGCAGGATCTGGGGCGACGGGGGCGATCAGGGCATCTACCTGCTCGAACACGTTCTGGAAGTCCTGCATGATGAGGGTGCGCACCTTCTGTGCCTTTATGTAGTAGGCATCATAATATCCAGAACTTAACACGTAGGTGCCGAGCAGGATACGACGCTTTACCTCTGGGCCAAACCCTTCGACCCGGCTGTTCTGGTACATGGAGAGCACATCGGTGACATTCTCTGAGCGGGTGCCGTAGCGCACGCCATCAAAGCGGGAGAGGTTCGAGGATGCCTCCGCAGGGGCGAGAATGTAATAGGTCGGGACACAATATTGTGTGTGTGGGAGAGAAACCTCTACGATCTCTGCGCCCGCACCTTCCAGCGCCTTTACGGCCCGCTCGACGTTGGCCTTTACATCAGGGTTCAGCTCGCCACTGAGATATTCCTTAGGGATGCCGATCTTCTTACCCTGCACTCCATCCTCTAGCCCTGCGGTGTAGTCCTGCACTGGTGCATCCAGGGAGGTGGAGTCCATTGGGTCATGACCCGCTAGCACGTTCGTGAGGAGGGCGGCATCGGTGACGGTCTTAGTCATCGGACCGATCTGGTCTAGCGAGGAGGCGAACGCCACGAGCCCGTAGCGCGAGACGCGCCCGTAGGAGGGCTTAAACCCGACCACTCCGCAGTGCGAAGCGGGCTGGCGGATAGAGCCGCCAGTATCTGAGCCCAGGGAGGCGATGGCGAGGTCCGCCGCGACACAGGCGGCAGAGCCACCAGAGGAGCCGCCCGGGATACGATCGAGCGCATGTGGGTTATGCGTCTTCTGTAAGGCGGAGTTCTCCGTGGCAGCCCCCATGGCAAACTCGTCCATGTTGGCACGCCCAAAGGGGATGGCACCAGCGGCTACAAGCTTGTTAATGACGGTGGCATTATAAGGAGAGCGGTATGTGCCGTTAAGGAACTCAGAGGCGCAGGTGCAGGGTGTACCCTCGACATTGATGTTATCCTTAATGGCGATGGGGACGCCGCCGAGGGGGAGAGAGGTGTCTGCCTGCTCCGCTAACTGGAGGGCGGACTGTAGGTCGCGGGAGAGATACGCACCCACCGCACCGTCTCGCTGTATGATTTGCTCCTCCAGAGCGGTGACGACATCGGTCGGGGTAAAGTCGCCGCTAGTGTAGCCGGCGCGGAGGTCTGAAATAGTTTTCGTATGAAGAGACATAGAGAAAATAGGAGTTCGGGAGTGAAGTGATGCTTAGGACTCTACGACGCGGGGGACACGAACCTGCCCTTGCATGAAGGCGGGGGCGTTTTGCTCCAGCCCCTCTACGGGCATACTCTCGCCAGGTTCATCCACACGGGGCACCGCGAACACGGGCTTAGCGTGTGCACTGGGCTCTACACCTTCCACATCGAGCTCGTTCAGGCTGTCGATATGGGATAAGATGGTCTCTAACTGCGGGGTAAACTCCGCGGCCTCGGCCTCGGTCAGCTCTAACCGCGCTAACTTCGCCACATGGGATATGTCTAACTGATCGCTCACAATACCGTTGTTCATAAAGAGTTCCGCTCCTGCCATGCAACACGAAAACCCGATTAATCACACCCGGGATTTATTCGATTGCGCTTTTTAAGGGGTGGATTAAGGTGGAGTGTGAGTCGTATTCTAAAATTTATCATCCTCTTTCGCCTACTCTTTAGAGCTGGGCCGGTGGATGTGCTACGCATAGAGCGGATGGGCCTGCTGGCGGTGAAAATCGCGCAAATGTATGCGGTGCGTTCGGATTTGCTAGGGGTGGAGAAGTGCCGGCAGTTACAAGGGTTATATGAGCAATCTACGCCGATAGAGTGGGCGGTGGTGGAGCATGTGTTATCTGAATCAGCGCCAGAGGCATTCCAGGCTCGCGTTATAGCGGTGGAGCGTGCGCCGCTAGCGGTAGCCTCCCTAGGGCAGGTGCATGGGGCGACCTTATCCGATGGGACTGAGGTCGTGGTGAAGGTGATCAAGCCGCGCTCTGAGCAGGAGCTGGAGCGGGACTTGAGGGCAGTGCGGCTGTTAGCGACGGTGGCACTGACCTGCTACCCTAAGCTCAGGAGGCTGGCAGATCCGCTCGGCACCATTGATACCATCGCACGTCTGACGCGGACGGAGCTGGATCTCCGGAATGAGGCACAGGGCACTGCTACACTGCAGGGACTGCGTGACACGGGGGTCGATGCTCAGGGGGGGATGTTACCGCATCTCCAGCAGTTACAGTTTCCGCATATTTATGAGGAACTCAGCAGCCAGAGGGTGCTCGTGACCCAGCGCTTACGCTCATTGAGCGTGCGGCAGGGGCTAGATGAGAGCGCCTTTACTTATACGCAGTTGTTAAACCTGTTTCGAGTGCAGGGTTACTTCCTCTTCCTGAGGGGGCAGTTTCATGGCGACCTGCACCCGGGCAATGTCTTCTATGAGGGCGAGCAGCTCTGGTTTATCGATAATGCGAATGTGGAGCAGGCAGAAGTGGGCTTTACCAGAGGGTTACTCCGCTTTCTAGCTGCCCTGGGTGAGAGTGATTACCTAGCCGCGGCGGCAGTGATGCAGGAGATCAGCCTGCGCCCTCCGCGCGATGCCACTGCGTTCCAGCGTGATCTCTGCGCCCTCTATGCCGACTTTCAGAGCGGGCGCACCAGCCTGACCACGCAAATGATGGAGACCGTCAAGCTCTGCGTTCATGCCGGCATGGAGTTTCCTGCCGGAGCCTTTCCTGTCATCAAAAGCCTGATGTATCTTGACGGGATGGTGTTAAAGTGCGCGCCAGAAGCGCGCCTGCTTGAGGATGTTCTGGCTTTCACCAGTGACCTACATGATACTTAGTCGAAGTAGATTTGTTTTTCGCCGCAGTGCTGGCACCGGATGGTCTTCTTTCTACATGCTAGCCCGACCGCGGCGGAGAGGTTTCGGTCTCCTAGGATGGAGATGGTTTGTGGTTTACGGCGGCTAGAGGTCTTTAGGCGCATCATTAATGGGGTTCTGCACAGACGGCACACGGCGCGGCGCGCGTTCGCCGCGTATAGAAAGAGCACGAGGAGGAGTAGCCCTAAGCTACCTAAGCCTACCATCATGAAGGTTTTATGGTTGATTAATAGCCCTACCAGAAGGGAGACAGCAGTGATCGGGATCAAGATTGTCCGCCAGATGTAGGCATGGGCTACGAGCTGGTAGAGCGGAGCGTTATATTTACTTTGGGCTTTTCTTCGGGCCATGATTCAGAGAGAGCTAGATTACGTGATGGTAGGTAGAGAGGAACTATAAGGTTAACAATGCTTTATGGAGGGTTTTCTATAGAAATTTGTCACTATTTATTTGGTAAGAGGGTAAAAATAGAAAAATGAGCAAGGAGTGGACGACTAAGAAGTTGATCGGGGCGGGGGAGATCGCCCGTCGGGTGCGTGAGTTAGGTGCCGAGATTAACACACATTACGGGGGAGAGGAGGTCACGGTAGTGATGTTGCTCAATGGGGCGTTATACTTCACGGCGGACCTGACGCGTGAGCTGACAGGGAAGGTGAAAGTAGAGGGGCTAAAGGTCTCGAGCTACCATGGCGGGACGAACAGCACTGGGAAGGTGGACATCGATGAGCGGAGTGATCTCGATCTGGCAGGGCGGCATGTCTTAGTGGTAGATGATATCCTGGATACAGGGCAGACGCTAGCTACCGTTACACGGGCGCTAGGGCAGCACTCTCCTCGTAGCTTGCAGACCTGTGTGCTACTGGATAAGGCCGTGCCACGGGCGGAGGAGTTCGAGGCTGACTTTGTTGGCTTTACGATCGCAAACCAGTTTGTAGTAGGGTATGGATTAGATTATCAGGGATATGAACGGAACCTACCATCGATCGAGGTGTTAGAGTTTGTCTCTCCTGCGTAGGGTGCCAGCCGCCCTCACACTCCACTTTGACTCGCTTATGACATTCCCCCATTCTGACGCTCGTGGCCGCTCCCTCCTGGATATGCGTATCTCGGTGACTGACCGCTGTAATTTCCGCTGCCGCTACTGTATGCCAGCGGAAATCTTTGGCCCAGGATACCAGTTCTTACCCACCCGTGATTTAC
>CAYWAG010000189.1:0-4458 GCA_964455925.1 uncultured Verrucomicrobiales bacterium
CGCACCGGCGCAGACTTCCTCTACGTCCTCATGCCCATGCGCGTGACGAGCTAAGCCCGCAGTGCTCGTCACCCCACCGCCCCCACTGAATGCATGTTGTGGAGACAGCATACGTTCAGCGGGGGCTGTTTTATTTTAACAGGCTTGGTCCGCGAGGACATTGACCTCTAGATCTACCTCCTGGAACACACGTAGCTCCTCACTGGAGAGGAGGCTGTGCCGTGCCTCTGGATGCTTCAGGAGATAGAGATCTGCCAGCAGGGCCTTAATGCTCGAATACCGGAGGTCTGGATCC
Organism: uncultured Verrucomicrobiales bacterium; assembly: GCA_964455925.1. Lineage (GTDB taxonomy): Bacteria > Verrucomicrobiota > Verrucomicrobiia > Verrucomicrobiales > Akkermansiaceae > WTJZ01. The sequence goes on from CAYWAG010000189.1 coordinate 296, forward strand.
GTATGAATACAGCGCTGAATAACCACATCGTACCATGGGTCCAGATCTGGAAAATAGCCTGTGGCATGGATGAAGTCCTCTTCTGGCAAATGCCCTAGAAGCATCTCATAGAGGATCACCCCAATAGAGTAAATATCAGCCCTCTCATCGACCATGTCAGGCGCCTCCGTAATCTCAGGGGCGCTATAGCCCTCTGTCGTAAAGACCACCTGCGAGCACTCGTCAAAGGAGAAGGGACGAGAGAGACCAAAGTCCCCCACCTTAACGTATCCTTGCTCCGTGAGAAAAATGTTATCAGGCTTGAGGTCGCGGTGAATAATCCCCACGCTGTGCGCATGCTGAATCGCGCGGCACACTCCCAGCGTGATCTCTAGCGCGGTAGAGGGATCTAATGCCGTACCGTGTGCGGAGTAATGCAGAGAGCCCCCATTCACATATTCCATACTGATGTAATGCAGCCCCTCGGACACACCTGCATCATAGAACTGTGTGATGTTAAAGTGCCTTAAGCGGCGCATGAGCGCGGCCTCTTGCTGGAACCGTGTCAGGTATTCCGAGTTCTGCGCTAGCTCGGTAGAGAGCACCTTCAGTGCGACCTCCCGCCCGCTCGCCACCTCACGGGCCTGATAGACGCTCCCCATCCCTCCCTTTGCGATAAAGGAGACGAGCGTATGCGCTGGGAAAAACGCCTTTAATTCACCGATCGATCGTGACTCATGCATAATTGATTAAACTAACTTCACATTGTAAAGTCGTGAACTAATCAAGATCAACCTAAAAATAAAACCCCACCTCAATTTATTAACCGAAGCAATCTCAAGGAAGTTAAAGCGTCCCGGGGTAAAAGATCGACTGGATAGCGCGCTCTAGCTTGCTCAGGGTCGAGAACTTTTGCTCGTCCCAGCTCTCTGTAGCGACCGGCAGCGGCAGGGTGCCCAGATGGCAATGCCAGCTGATTTGCTCGCACTCCGGCAGATAACAGTAGAGCACATCGGCAGGACCGCCCTCGTCCGTGGTCGGTGAGCGCTCTATGCGGTAGTTCTGGAGTTGGGCATGTGAGATCAGCTGGTTTAAGGCATGCATCTTTTGCTTATAGAGGCGCTGACGCATGTCGCCCTTATGCTTCTTAGCCCGTCTGTTAGCGATCTCTGTCCGCAGCGCTAGGAGGTACCCTTTCGCCAGGCTGTTCTCTACCGCGAGGTCCTCCAGGTCTAGTAAGACCTCATGTAACCGGCTCCCCGCAAAGTGGTTATAGGCCGCATCTAAGTCTCGGTTCAGAGTCTTATTCCGGTGAGCCTTAGCAGGGCGAATCACGCGGCGGTGGTGATGCTTCTTCTTATATTTGCGACGCGGCATAGGGCATGAACTATGCCCGACTCCCTCAGCATGATGCAAGAGGGAACCTACAAAAATACGACTCGGGGAGAAAAAGGTGAAAAACTTGCAGTGGAATATCGAAGAGGTGCTACCTTAGCGCAACAGTACGATGAATAAGATAGCGCTTCTCTGGTTTCGGTCCGATCTCCGCCTGCAGGATAATGACGCCCTCGCATGGGCAATACGCGAGGGGTATGCGATCGTGCCCTACTTTCACTACTCCGCGCAAGATGCCGCCTGGGCACTGGGAGGCGCATCACGCTGGTGGTTACACCACGCCCTAGCGGATCTGCAAGACCAGATTACAGCACAGGGCGGGCAGCTCCTGCTCGGTGCACCGCAGGAGACCACAGAGCACGCTCTCTGCCGTGTAGTAGAGGAGGTAGGGGCTCAAGCCGTGCTATGGAACCGCTCCTATGAGCCAGCACAGATCCAACGTGATTCGCGCCTGAAGGCTCACCTCCAGAGCGAGGGCTATCTCGCCAAAAGCTTTAACTCCGCGATCCTCGCAGAGCCATCGCGCGTCCTGAACAAAAGCGGTAAGCCATACCGCGTCTTTACCCCCTTCTGGAAGTCCCTCGCCCCCCAGACCGTAGATGCGACCACCGTGGAGATCCGTGAGGCACGCTGGCACCTACCGCCCCGCCCCTCCGCCGCCCCTCGCGTATGCCTGCAGGACTACGCGCTCCTCCCCACCATCCCCTGGGACACAGGGTTCGCCACCGCCTGGGATGTGAGCCGCGCAGGAGCCATGGCGCGGCTGGAGGGGTTTCACCCTCACGCAGCACGCCGCTACGGCGCACTCAGAGACCGCCCCGACCTCGACAGCACCTCCCGCCTCAGCCCCTACCTGCACTTCGGCCAGATCGGTCCGCGGGAACTCGTGCAGCACTTACGCGTAGGGCAGGAGGACACCATCGAGAGCGGTGTAGTCCGGCAACTCTATTGGCGCGAGTTCGCGCATCACCTTCTGTATCACTTTCCGCACACCACGACGCAACCACTCTACGAGAAATACGCCACCTTCCCCTGGGAGGAGAATGCCACCTACCTCCGTGCATGGCAGCGGGGAGAGACCGGGTTCCCCATCGTAGATGCCGGTATGCGACAGCTCTGGGCCACCGGATGGATGCATAACCGCGTGCGTATGATCGTAGGATCATTCCTCGTTAAGCACCTCCTACAGCCCTGGCAGGCAGGAGCAGACTGGTTCTGGGACACCCTGGTGGATGCCTCCCTGCCCAACAACTCCCTAGGCTGGCAGTGGGTAGCAGGCTGCGGTGCAGACGGCGCCCCCTACTTCCGCGTGTTTAACCCCATCACACAGGGACAGAAGTTTGATGAAACCGGTGACTACGTGCGCCGGTGGTGCCCAGAGTTAGCGCGAGTCCCCCTCCCCTATCTCCACTTCCCCTTTGATGCCCCTCCTCTGGAGCTACGCGCCGCCGGCGTAACGCTCGGGCGGGAATACCCCGCCCCGATCACCACGCACGCCGACGGACGCGCCCGCGCACTAGCCGCCCTAGACCGGTTTAAGTCCAGCACAGAGGCATAGCACCCCCAACAGAGGCAGATCCCCGACAATTCCTGAAAATGGGGCTTGCCTCCTTCCCTAAGCACGTTATGATCCTGCTCCTTTCATCACAGACATCATGGCTGAAAACCCAAACAAACTTAAACTCGCTCTCCCAAAGGGAAGCTTACAGGAACGCACTCTCGACCTCTTTGAGAAGGCGGGGTACAATGTCTATGTCTCTAATCGTGGGCTTCGCCCATCCAGTGATGACAGTGATCTAGATCTCTACCTCATCCGGGCACAAGAGGTCGCGCAATACATCTCTAGCGGCTTCATTGACTGTGGCATCACCGGTCTCGACTGGGCACAAGGTCACATCGACAGCCTCGTAGACCTCGCAGAACTCCCATTCTCACGTGCCTCAAACCGCCCGACCAAATGGGTGCTCGTCGTCCCAGAGGACTCCCCTATCCAGAGTGTCAACGACCTCGAAGGGAAGAGAATCGCCACCGAAGGCATGGATATCACTAAGAATTACCTCCAGCAAAAAGGCGTCAACGCAGAGCTAGAGTTCTCTTGGGGAGCCACCGAAGTAAAAGTCCCAGACCTCGTCGATGCCATCGTCGACGTTACAGAGACCGGCTCCTCCATCCGCGCTAACAAGCTTCGTATTGTTGACACCCTCCTCACCTCCTTCCCGCACTTCTACGCGAGCAAGCAGGCAGCTGCAGATGAGTGGAAGCTCGCTAAGATGCAGCGCATCGTCATGATGCTACAGGGTGCCATGTTCGCCCGTGATAAGGTAGGACTCAAACTGAATTTACCGAAGGACCAGCTCGATGCAGTATGCGACAAGCTCCCTTCACTCCGTCGCCCGACCGTCAGCCCACTCCTAGGTGAGGAGAACTGGGTTGCGCTCGAAACGATTATTGATGAAACCGTAGCCCGCAAGATCATCCCCGATCTTAAGGAATACGGCGCTGAAGGGATCATCGAGTATCCTCTCAACAAGATCGTACTTTAACCCACTACTTAATTGATAAGGAAACATTATGGGATCACTTAAGAAAAAGCGTAAGGCTAAGATTAGTAAGCATAAGCGCTCTAAGCGCATGAAGGCTAACCGCCACAAGAAGCGCCTCCGCTACAAGTCATAATTCGACTCTCACGGTTGGCCTCTCATTGTACGCCCCGCAGATCAGCGCATTTCTTATCTGCATACAACACAGGAACGGATCACTCCGTTCCTTTTTTTATTTTTTATGCCCCC
>CAYWAG010000190.1:0-4446 GCA_964455925.1 uncultured Verrucomicrobiales bacterium
CACACCTCCGTGGCAGGTAGATCGACACGGCATTCCTTCCCATTCGCCCACGCCATGATGACGTCACCCTGCGCCGTGCGGAACTTCATCAGATACACCTGCTCCTCTGAGGGCAGCTTCTCTATAAAGGTGCTCTCGCCAAGCAAGTCCAAAAAGGTTCGCAACATCTTATACCCCGCTCGCTCTCGCCAGCCTCCTTCTGCCCGTTCATCCACTAGTCCGAACCCATGAGACACTAGTCTCCACCAATAAACCTGCTCCACCATCCCGGAGCACAGCGCAATCGTATAGTACCGTAGCATATACGCCCCATAGAGCTCATCACTCACGCCCAGCGGACTCGGCTTGCCCCATGCTGGCAGATACGTCGCATCCACCGGAGACCACGTCCCTGCCCCCTCCACTGGCCAGTTCACCTCAGAGACGACCACCTCGGCACCAACCTTCGGGTGCACCTCCGCCACTGCCTTCAGCAACGTCGCCTTTTCTAGCAGACTAAACTTGCCCTGATAGTTCTCCGGTGCCCCACGCCGATCCACATATAAGTGATGCGACAGTGCCCCCAGCTGTACCCCGTCGGGCATCGCCTGTAGCGCACTGATCACGTAATGATACTCAAAGTCAATGCACGCCGGTCCCATAAACTGCACCTCTGGATACTGCGTCTGCAGAGCCACCACCGGCTCCATCAGTTGTGCTTGCTCCGCCGCTGACCACACGCCCCACTTGCTCCGGTTCACCGCATGACAGACTTCCACCCGTCGCACATAAGGCGCGGTTGTGGATAACACGTGAGCAAGGAACTCCGCCCACAGCGCAGGCTGTAGCACCGCTCGCCGATCCTGCAGGATCGCCAACATCACCTCATGCCCCTCCTCAGCCAACTCCCGCACCAACAGCGCATTCTTCCGCCACTGCTCCGCAGACTCATGGTGACAAAACCGCACCAAAACCGGAATCTTACCTAACCGAGCCAGCAACTCCCGCTGCGGAGCCACCTCTATGTCTGTAGCCTCCAGCGACATCCCGATCCGCCCTCGTAACTCCACCGGACGCTCATACGCCTCCGGCAACAGCGCCTGATACCGCTTCCACACCGCTAGTCCATGCCGCAACACCGCCCCCAAAACCTGCCGATTCCGTCCCCGAGGGTAACACCGCTTCCGCTCCGCCCGCGACATCGTAATCGCCGCCTGCGCCGACCGCTCATCCCACAGCCAAATGTCCTTATGGCGCACGCTCCACCAGTCAGAAGTCCCCCAGAGCCGAGGCTTCCGAAACCGGCGGCTTAGCACATGGCGATCAAAGGCTCTTCGAGCCTTTTGTAATAGCTTTTCAAACTCCCTAGATGGCCTCTCCCCCCAATACTCCGCTACCAAGATTCCCATAAAGAAGCCAGGCACCGAAAGCCGGTCTAAATCCCGCGCCCGCTCCGCCACAGTAAGCGCATCACGCAGTCGTCCTCGGTTCAGATCGATCACCTGTAAGTCCCTCCACCCCTGCTCAGCATCATACCGCAGCATAATGTTCTGCACCCCCAAATCCCGATGCTGAAACCCCGCCTCATGCATCTGACGAATAAACCTTGCCGCGACGGTTACCAGCTCCACCAGCTGATGGCAGTCTGGATCTTCCCCATACAACCGATCCAACTCCGCCCGCATATCCGTTAGCCCCTCCTCATACCGCGATAAATAATAACTCTCCACCAGTCGCCCTCCATCCCAACGGTCCAGATACCCCAGCGGAGCCGGCGTACCAACCCCGCGCTCATACAACCGCTGCGCCGCTAGGAACGACCGCGACGCCTTAGAACCCCGCTTGCGATCCGCCAGATCCTTCACCCCAGATTGCCTGCCAAACGCCTTCACCGCCACCAGCTCCTCTCCCGCCTCAGTCGCCAGCGCAACCCGCACCACCTTATGCCGCCCCTCAGCCAACACCACAGCAGTCTCCCCCACCAACAAGCTTGGTATCTCCGCAAAGGACGCGTCCTGCGCCAACACCAGATCAGAGCGCACCACTCCGATATACCTAGCATGCTCAACCGCTTGAAACTCTCCTATCATGCCCCTAGAAAAAAGCATTCCCCCCAGAGTGCAAGCCTATTTCAGAGCAAGCCCTACTATCCCTGCCAAAGATAACCAGACGTACATTGTTTCCCTTTCTGCCTTGAGATCAGAGACGCCTGATTTAGCAACTATGGGAGCTTGCAAGAAATCAAATACTATCGCAACATCTCTCGATGGAAGGCGTTCCCTCATTGGATCTCTTAAGGAAGTCTCCTGCATAGAGACCAATAAACCAGACCATTAGGAATATAGAAGTCAATGAGCAAAGACGAGATAAGTAACCCTGGAGGCACCAAGAATAGTGATCTTAAGAGCACTTTGATCCAGATTCACGTTTCGCTCCATGACCGGGCTGTAAGAGCCGTAAACAATGCTTTGGTCGTCCGGAACTGGCTATTCGGCAAATATCTCGTAGAACACGAACAAAGCTTTAACCAACGCGCGCCTTACGGACAAGAAACCTTAAAAAAGCTGGCTCAAGAGCTCGACCTTAAAGGCTGCTCCGCACGCTCCCTAGCCGCCTACCGCAAGTTTTACCTCTGCTACCAAAACATTTTGCAGGCACTGCCTGCAAAATTCGACTCACTCTCAAAACAACAGATTCCATATGAAGAATTGATCGCGAAACTCCCACTAAGCTGGACGCATTACGTCTCCCTCTTAGGGATTCAAAGTCAAGAAGAACGAACGTTTTACGAGATAGAAACACTACAAAATCAATGGGGCACTAGGGAGCTAGACCGCCAAATCCAATCCGCGCTCTACGAACGACTAGCATTAAGCAAAGATCAGAATGCTGTGATCGCACTCTCTCAGGAAGGCCAAAGAGTGGAATCGCCCTTAGACCTCATCAAAGACCCCTATATTCTCGAGTTTACGGGTCTAGAGGAGCGTGCCAGCTACTCAGAGGGAGATCTTGAAGCGGCTCTCATCAGCCAGATAGAGGCTTTTCTCCTAGAACTCGGTAAGGGCTTTCTCTTTGAGTCACGGCAAAAACGGTTCACCTTTGACAACCGACACTTCTATGTCGACCTCGTCTTTTATAACCGCTTGCTCAAATGCTACGTCATCATCGACCTAAAAATCGGGGATCTTACCCATCAGGACCTCGGACAGATCCAGATGTACGTAAACTACTTTGACCGACACGTTAAGACCGAAGAAGAGCACCCAACAATCGGAATCCTGCTCTGCCATACCAAAAGCGATGAACTCGTAGAGCTCACTCTCCCAACAGAAGCCAATATCTTCGCCTCTGAATACAAGCTTTACCTCCCCTCCAAGAACGAATTCAAAAGGCAGCTCCAACAAGCTCGCCAAAATTGGGAACACAACCTCCCTCCAAATTGCTGATCCCTACTCACTACTTGCTCCCTCATGAAACTCCAGAAGGCTCTCGAAAAGCTCAAATTTACGGCTCAACACCTCCCTTACTTCTACGCGCCGAACTTTCTGAGAAACTACGATGCAGAAAAGCATCTAGCTGAACTCTCACCAGAAGCCCAACAAGACATCTACGAGCGGCTGCCACTCCTCAATAAGCTCACGCAACCATTCACCCTCTCAGACCAAGCCACCAGCCTAGCTGAACTCTCACTCAAGAAACATTCACGCTACAAGTTCGACCTCGCCAAAGCCTCTATGGGCTTCCCTAGAAATTCTAAGCTAGATATCACCTTTGGCGATGTAGTCAACATCCCCGATACTCCCACAGTCGTCAAAAGCCGCGCCATCACGGACAATAACCAGAACGCCGTCCTACTGAAACTTAATAGCCCTAGGCACTACCGCTTTTACAACGACCCCTATGAATTTGTTGAGAAGGTAAATAAAATCGTTTTTCGAGGGCAGGCGCATACAAAGGAGCGACAACGCATCATCCAGCAATTCGCAGCCACCCCTTATACAGACTTCCAGTCCACCCACCGCAGCAACGAAAGCTGGAAGCACTTCCTTTCACCAGTGCAACAAATGGAGTATAAATTCATCCTTTCTCTAGAGGGCGTCGATGTCGCCTCTAACCTTAAGTGGGTTATGGCCACCAATTCTCTAGTCGTCATGCCTAAACCAAAAGTGGAAAGCTGGTTTCTCGAAACTCGTCTCATTGCAGGAGTGCATTACATAGAAGTAAGAGATGATTTCTCAAACCTTCAAGAAGTCATACAGCCCTATCTGGATGCCCCTACCCTAGCTAATGAAATGGTACGTGCGAAAAACACTTACGTGCAGCCCTACTTCGATGAAAAGCGCGAGCGTGTGCTAAACCACCTCGTCTTAGACAAATATCTTAAACTCGCCCAACCACTATGACACCAGTTTTAAAACAACTCGAATGTACGGCAAAGCGTATCCGCCTCTACTGTAGTCCTAAGTA
>CAYWAG010000191.1:0-600 GCA_964455925.1 uncultured Verrucomicrobiales bacterium
AGGTGGACCTGAACGCGAACGCCGCCCGTGGTCCACGGCTGAACTATCCGCTCCGTGTTTGTGCCCTACGGCAGGGCTGGCATGCACGGGGTATGCTCCTAGAGCTGGGGGCAGACCCGCTCCTGACCAACGGACAGGGGCTAACGGTTGCGAGCATCCTCATCGACCAGGGCGACCTGCCCCAAGCCCGCCAAATCCTACAGCGGAGTAAGAGCACAACCCTCCGCCACCACAGTGGCGAGCCCTATCTCATCCACGCCATCGCACAGCAGCAGCAGGACGTGGTCGCGCTCCTGCTGGAGCATGGCATCTCACCAGAGACACAGAACCTAGAGGGGCACTCCGCGCTCTACCTCGCCCTGCAGCAGCGTAACATCCCCGCCGCGCGCGCCCTCCTGCAGCACGGTGCCACTGCCACCACGACCACGCCAGAGGGCGTCCCGTTGCTCCATCACCTCTGCCAGCACTTACCTACGTTTGGCTTCCCCCCCCCGGAGGCACAGGGGCTGATCCGCGACCTCGTGCAGCATGGAGCCACCAGCGACTATAAGGATACACGTGGGTGGCGTGCCATCCAGTGGCTCGTGCAGCATGATCAAC
>CAYWAG010000191.1:610-2452 GCA_964455925.1 uncultured Verrucomicrobiales bacterium
ACGCTCTGGATCGCACTTCAGCAGCAGCGGCATGACACCGTCGTAGAGCTATTAGAGCTCGGCGCAGACCCTACCGAGATTAGTGCCGGCACGCAGCACAGCCCCCTGCACTACGCTATTCATCATAATGAGGCGGCGCTCGTCACCGCCCTACTAGATAACGGAGCCTCCCCTGAGGAGCTCGGCCGTGAGGGGCAATCCGCCCTGATCACCGCCCTTACACTCCAGCACTCGGACTGCGCGCTGGCATTGCTCCGTCACCCACAGCGTCCCGCGGCGCATAGCTCGATCATGCAGTTCCCCATTAGTGCGGAGTTCCGTGCGCTCTATGGGACGCGAGGGCTCTTTGACTGGCATTGCTCGAACGTGCCAGGGATCACCCCGCTGATGGTAGCAGTCATGCAAGGCCTGTTTGAGCCTGCTAAGCAGCTGATCGCCAACGGAGCCAGCCGGAGCCAGCCGACCCAATCCCGCTCCAAGATCTACCCCATCCAGCTAGCGGCTAAGAAGAAGGACATCCCCATGCAACAGCTGATCATGGGTGCCCCCTATGCCGATGACCAGCAGGTGCGCAAGTTCGTCATCGACCTCTCTGAGCAAAAGGTCTACTACTACCGTGAGGGCGAGCTGGTCAAGACCTCCCGCGTCTCCACAGGTAGTAGGAGCCACCCCACAGAGCCAGGCATGTATATCATTACCGACAAGATTAAGCATAAGCGCTCCAACATCTACAACAACGCGAAGATGCCTTACTTCCAGCGCTTCTCCTGCTCCGCCATTGGCTTCCACGAGGGGAACACCTCCTCTGGCTACGCCTCACATGGCTGCATTCGCCTCCCGATGTCCACGGCAAAATACTTTTGGGGCGAAACCTCGCTGGGAGACCGCGTCGAGATTCGCCCTTAGGGATTTCTCTAATCCCTGTTGCGCTGACGAGAATACGGCATATGGTATCAGATGATCGTTCATCACCTGAAGCAGACGCAGATCCTTCCTCTCACCATGGAACAGGCATGGGAGTTCTTCTCCACCCCTCGTAACCTAGACCAAATCACGCCCGATGACCTCGGGTTTAAGATCACTTACCTGCCCTCAGAGCAGATGTATGCAGGGCAGATCATCACCTATAAGGTCATGATCTGCCCTGGGGTGTGGGTGCCATGGGTGACGGAGATTTCCCATGTGGATGAGGGGGTGAGCTTTGTGGATCAGCAGTTATCAGGGCCATATAAGCTCTGGCACCATCGCCATACCTTTGAGCCGCATCCAGAGGGCGTGCTCATGACGGATCTCGTGCATTATTCCATCGGGTTCTCTCTCCTAGGTGAGATTCCGCATCGCTTGTTTGTCCGGCGTAAGCTGGAGCGGATCTTTCAGTTCCGCCAGCAAGTCCTAGCGGAGCTGTTCCCGCTATCGCATCCAGCCGGCGCGGCTATCGAGGGCTAAGCCAGCGGTGCCAGAGCAGGGCGGCGACTTTGACCCCACAGTACGTCCCGACACAGTCGGCAATGAGGTCGCCCATATCGTTGCCACTGCGGAACTCATACCAGGACTGGTGCCACTCATCCAGCCATCCTACACAAAACCCTACGATCAGCAGAAACTCCACCGCCCCAGCAGTGAGCCTAGGCGCGCGCCGCCACGCTAGGAGGGCGAAGCAGGATAATGCCCCGCCAATCCCGTAATACCCCCAGTGCAGGACCTTATCAATGGGGATCTGCGGCTGAATAGGTGGCGCAGGCAGAGGGGCGTTCGAGAGAAACCAGAGGATGGTAAACCAGCTCACCCAGAGCACAGTATAGAGCCAGGCTGAGCGTAGGAGCTGAAGCAGCGCCGAGGAAG
>CAYWAG010000191.1:2552-4437 GCA_964455925.1 uncultured Verrucomicrobiales bacterium
GGTGGAGAGGTGGTGGAGAGCCGCGCGTTACTTCTTAGGGAGTTGCTCCGCCTTAGCTTGCTCCTCCTCTATGCGCTCTGCTAGCCATTGCTTCACCATGGACTGGTAGTTTAGATACCTGCCACGGGCGATGCGCTTGATCTTAGAGAGCATCCGAGGGTCAAACCGGAGGGTCACGGTGGTGGACTCCTTAGCACTAGTGGCGTGTAAGCTGTTCTTAATCAGGTGTGGGTCGAGCTCATACTGTGACCAAAATTCAGCCTCCTCTTGCTCGGAGTCAAAGTTCGGAAGCTCGCTCCAGGACTTAAGCGTATTCATAATCGGGTAATATTTATAGGGAAGGGGTTAAAAGGACTCTGCCTGCGTGCGGTCATAGACCCCAGTCTCCATCTTGCTGGCATCCCGCGCAAAGATGATACGCGCGATCTTCCCGTTGGTCGAGAAGCTAATGAAGAGGGCACGATCCAGTAAGGTCTTAGCGATTAAGTAATACCGCGTCTGCTTCGCGCCATGATCCACGTCTGGTAGAATCCGTAAGGCATAGGGATCCTCCAGAGCCTCCTCAATCTCCAGCGGACTCACCTCAGTAAGGTCAAACGCGGGATTTAATACATCTATCTCCATACCTCCAAAGCCTACCTGGTCTACCCGCACGTGGCAATGGGAAAAAGCACAATGCCAAACTTGACAAATTAGAGTGAATCCTGATAAAAGTAAAGTATGAGTATGGTGTGCCAAGATAAGCTGAAGGGCAGACGCCTGCACAATGGCTGGACGCTCGAGCAAATGGCGGGCAGATTAAAGGAGGCGGGGTACCCGATCTCTAAGGCTGCCTTAGGGCAGTTTGAGAAAGGCACGACCTCCCCAAAGGCGGATACCCTGAGAGCCATTTCTAGGGTGTTTCAGGTGAAGCCTACCGCGTTACTGGAATCTGAATTTAAGCTAAACTTTATAGGCTTCAGGTCCCTGGCCTCTCTCCCGCAGAAAGGGAAAGAGAGGATCATGTTCCAGATGAGTGCAAAGGCGGAATCCCGAGAAATGCTTAGTATAAAATCAGGGCACCAGCGAAAAGAATGGTCCCTGGAGCGCTACAAGATCTCTGTGATTGAACAGGCAGATGAGATTGCATTACAGGTGCGCATGGAATGGGACCTCGGTCTCGATGCGATCAACAGCCTTGTTGATGTCATCGAGAGAAATGGAGCTGAGGTTATTGAGATTCAGGAGGACCGGCGGTTTAGTGGCTTATCTGCTACCAGCTCCACGGGTGTGCCTTACATCGCCATACAATACAGAGAGAGAGATGGTGCTCGGCAGCGCATGGACTTAGCGCATGAGCTGGCGCACCTAGTGCTAGATACCAGCTCTCCGGTAGATGAGGAAGAGTTCGCGCACCGGTTTGCAGGAGCGTTCTTACTGCCCCGTGAAGTGGTTACCAGTGAACTCGGGACGAAACGCCGAGATTTAAACCTGCACGAATTAAGAGCGCTGAAGGGCAAGTATGGCGCGTCTATTCAGGCGTGGGTCAGAAGGGCTAAAGATTGTGGCGTAATCAGCGCGAGTGTCTATAAGAGTTTAAACATTAAGCTAAACGTGGCAGGTCTGCGGTCGGACGAAGGGGAGCCGTATGTGAGGACGGAGGCGATTAATCGGGATATGCGGTTAGCCGCTAGATGTGTCACGGAGCATATTCTCTCCATTGAGGATGCAGCTAGGCTGGCAGGGATACCGCGCAGTGAGATCGATGAGCAATCTATCATCCCGGCACAAAACCCACGAGCAAGTGCCCTGCGTAACATGACGAGAGAACAAAGGAGGGCTCTCGCTGCCGAAGGGCGCGCAGCCCTTGCGGAGTCGTACGCGGCAGCTCCTGACGACGTTCTCC
>CAYWAG010000192.1:0-4435 GCA_964455925.1 uncultured Verrucomicrobiales bacterium
GGAGTAGGGTAGAGGGGGGGAGGGTACTGAGCTGTTGCGCCAGGGTGGCTTCCTCTGGGGCGTGGGTGCTGGCGAGGAGGATGGTGTGGTCGTGCGGGGGGAACGCAGCGAGCTGCTGGTGGAAGTCTGGTGGGATGGTCGCGGCAGTGTCTGCGCTGGGGGCGGGGATGTCGAACTTGAGGCTACCGACGTTATGGATCCGGTCTGCGGGGACGCCTAGGGTGTGCCAGCGGCGGGCTTGTTCCTCGCCATCGACACAGACGGAGGTGGTGTGGTGGAGGAGCGCGCGCAGCAGGGGACGCAGGCGGGTAAAGCGGGCGTAGGAGCGGTCTGAGAGGCGCCCATTAATAATGCGCAGCGGCAGGCGGTGGCGCTGGGTATAGGTGAGGAGGTGTGGCCAGAGCTCGGAGTCTACCAGGATGACCTGCGCGGGACGGAGGCGGGTGAAGAGCCGGTGCAGGAGGAGGCGGAAGTCCAGGGGGGCGTAGATGAGGAGGGTGCCAGGGAGGGGCTGCTGGCGCACGATCTCATGCCCTGTGGCGGTGGTGCAGGCGATGACGGCGCGGTAGGGGGGGAGACCGGCAGTAGTGTGGCGCTCCTGGAGGTGGCGGATGACCTTTAGCGCCATGACCGCCTCCCCGACACTGACGGCGTGGTAGTAGTCTGTGCCCGCGTAGTCTGCCAGCGGGAGTCCACGATAGTGCCCTATGCGCTGCAGGAGTCCGGTGCCCATGCCGCCTCGCTTACGCATCTTTAGGATCCAGAGGGGGGCGCCGAGGAGGGTGGCGAGGAGGAGGAGGAGGCTGTAGAGGGTGAGCATAGGACGTTTACATAGAGCGTTTGCCATAGGGCATTTAGCGGGGGAGTCTGGCAGGGGTGTGGTGCTCCAGCTGCTGCACGCCGTATTCCACGGGGTGGAGGTGGGAGGCTCCGCAGATGGTGTTGATGGCGCGGTCCCAGTGCTGCTGCCCTAGGTGGATGTCGATCTCGATGCGGAGGTAGTAGATGGGGAGGTCTAGCTCCTGTGGGGTGGGGAAGCGCACGGCGTCCTTCTCTGTGGTGACGATGAGGTCCACGTCCTTACGGAAGGCGTGGTCCATGATGCGGTCACTGTGCTGCTGGGTGAAGTTATGGTGGTCAGGGAAGGTGCGGTGATGGGCGATCTTAGCGCCCTCGCGCTCTAGGAGGACCTCAAAGCTCTTTGGCCCTGCGATGCCACTAAAGGCGTAGACGTATTTATCTTGCAGGTAGCTCAGGGGCTTACTCTCTCCGGTGATCTGGTTTACGAGCTGCACTGGCGAGTGGCTGCACTCCACGATGCCGGCGTGTGGGTTATATTTGCGGATGCGCTTGTAGATGGCGTCGGTGGTGGGGCCCTTGCACTTGGTGATGATGATGAGGTCGGCGCGCTTTAGCTCGCGGGCGGGCTCGCGTAGGTCGCCCCTGGGGATGAGGTAGTTGATCCCAAAGGGCTTTGACTGGTCCAGGAGGACGATGTCGAACTTATGGCGGAGCTGGAGGTGCTGCATGCCGTCATCTAGGATAAAGAGGTCTGACTGGAGGTGGTCTAGGGCGAACTGGGCGGATTTGACACGATTACTATCCGCTAGGACGGCTACGCCAGGGAGGTTCTTAGCCAGCATGAAGGGTTCATCACCAGAGTAGGGGGGGCGCAGGTGGATGCGGTGGTGGTCGCTGACGACCTTTGGGAGGAGGTCATAGGCCTCATCGGGCGAGATCCCGTCCCAGGATTGGGGGTTCTTGAGGCTCTTGCTCTTATATCCCCGGGTGAGGATGGCGACATTCTTACCGCGTTGGCAGAGGTCGTGTGAGAGCTTCTCCACCACCGGGGTCTTCCCCGTGCCGCCAGTAGTGAGGTTCCCCACACTGACGAGCATGGTAGAGAAGTCTGCCTGGTCGATGACCCCAGACAGGTAGAAGCGGGTGCGCAGGGTGACGACGAGGTAGAAGAGGAGGGAGAACACCCAGAGGATAGGCCGCAGGAGGGTGGCTCCGATCGACTTATCGACACCGTACATGATGTCGGCACCGCGTTCTTCTAGCGTCTTCTCTGACATGGGGGACAGGATGGCGGGGCGGGCTTACTTACTGGCGAGCACCTTGTTAATAAAGCTGAGAATCTCGGTGCGTCCCTCGCCCTTCTTAGAGCTGGTGATGAGGGTGCGGGGGAGAACGTCAGCGAAGTCTGACATGGCGAGGTGGTACGCCTCGATGTTCTTATCCAGGGCGCCCTTCTTCGTCTTATCCGCCTTTGTGTACACGAGGACAAAGGGGATCTCGCATTCCATGAGCCATTGGGAGAACTGGAGGTCGATGGGTTGCGGCGGGATCTTGGAGTCGATCAGCTGGAAGACGCAGCGGAGGTTATCGCGCTCCAGCAGGTAGTCAGAGACGATGGACTGGAATACGTCCTTAGCGCTGCGTGAGACCTTAGCGTAGCCATATCCAGGGAGGTCGACGAGCACCCACTTGTTCATGATCTCGAAGAAGTTGATCAGACGGGTCTTACCGGGCTTAGAGGAGACGAGGGCGACCCGCTCTCTCCCCCCTACGATGGCATTGATCAACGAGGATTTGCCCACGTTTGACCGACCGACGAAGGCGAACTCACTGCGGTTATAGGTGGGGCATTGCTCGAACTCAGCAGCGGATTTGAGGAACTTAGCGGGTAGGGGTTTCATAGGAAGGTCTCGCTACTGTATGCTGATCTGTGCGGCGGTGACAAGCCGAGAGAGGGAGAGAATCTAAAAAGTGGTTTTCACCTCCGTTGATCCGTGCTTATGTGGGTGGAAATCTGAATCCTATGAAGCTTCTTAGACAATCTGATGCGGCCTATGGCGCCTTTCGCTCGAGTTTAAACCGACGCGCGATCCCTGATACCTCTGTGAGTGAGATCGTTACTGGCATCATTGCGGATGTGCAGGAGCGTGGAGATGCCGCCCTGATCGACCTGACCGCGCGGTTTGATCGGGCAGAGCTCACGCCAGAGACCTTACTGGTGAGCGCAGAGGAGATCGCAGAGGCTACGGCCCAAGTCAGTGCCGAGACCGTGGCGGCGATCGAGTCCACCCGGCAGAATATCCACCTGTTTACAGAGCAGAGCCAGCGGCAGGACTGGAGCTATGTCAATAAGGAGGGGGCTACGGTAGGGGAGCGGTTTACGCCCTTTGACCGCGTAGGAATCTATGTCCCTGGTGGGAAGGCTCCGCTGGTGTCCACCGCGCTGATGACGGGGGCCTTTGCGCAGGCAGTGGGGTGCCCAGAGATCGTAGCGGCGACGCCGTGCGGTCCAGATGGGAAGGTGAACCCAGAGCTGCTCTACGCCCTGGTGCAGGCGGGCGCGACGGAGATCGTCAAGGTCGGTGGTGCCCAGGGCATCGCCGCGCTCGCGCTTGGCACGCAGACCGTAGCTCCTGTGGAGAAGGTCTTTGGCCCCGGAAACGCCTTTGTAGTAGAGGCTAAGCGGCAGCTCGTAGGGGCGGTCTCCATCGACCTCCTGCCCGGACCCAGCGAGATCATGGTGATCGCGGATGAGACAGGGAACCCAGCCTACATGGCGGCAGATCTATTAGGGCAAGCCGAGCACGGCCCTGATAGTGAGATCGGGTTTGTGACGACCAGTGAGGCTCTGTTCACGGCGGTGCAGCAGGAGATTCAGGCACAGCTCCCATCGCTGTCGCGTGGTGAGTATCTCCTAGAGGTCTTAGAGAAGAAGTGCTTTGCCCTCCTCGTGGATGACCTGCATGAGGCCATCGCGATCTGTAATGACTACGCGCCCGAGCACCTGACGCTGGTAACGGTGGATGAGGATGCTGTCCTCCCGCAGATCCGCAATGCAGGCGCGATCTACGTAGGGAACTACTCCGCCGTTGCGGTCGGGGACTTTCTCGCTGGCCCCTCGCATACGCTCCCTACAGGGGGGGCTGGAAAGTCGTTCTCAGGACTCCGTGCAGACCAGTTCCAACGCCGCCAATCCATCGTCCGCATGGATGCCACCGCTATCCAGAACTCGCTCGCTACCGTGCAGGAGTTCTCCCGCATCGAGGGCCTAGACGCCCACGGCGCCTCCGTAGCGATCCGCGTAGCGGAATAAGGTGAGTCACACTACACGACATTTTCCACCTCGTATTTTTTCTATCCGCAGATTACGCAGATGAACGCAGATTGGGTCGAATTTCACAAAAAGGTGTGATTCATTGGGCTAGTGTGAGGGCTGGGGAGCAGCCCTCAGCGCAAGCGCTACAGATATCACCTGAACAGTTACCTGAATAGTTCCATAAAATCCACATTGAATTCCCCTCTAGAGCAGTAGTTTCCTGCCTATTCTATCGATTTTAGTAATCTGCGCCTATCTGCGAAATCTGGTGCGTCAAGAGAAGCCTAATACCCCTATTGAATTGAAAAGTATTCAACA
>CAYWAG010000193.1:0-4421 GCA_964455925.1 uncultured Verrucomicrobiales bacterium
GGTGCAGATGGGGAGCCAGTGCTGGACGGCTTGGTACATGTCGTCGGCACTCTCCACGGGGATGAAGTCGACGTGATCTGGGATGTCAAGGTTGGTGGGGCCTGAGATCAGGATGACGCGCATGCCCTGCTGCGCGGCGGCCTCCGCGATCGCATACCCCATTTTGCCGGATGAGCGGTTGGTGAGGTAGCGAACGGGGTCTAATGCCTCACGCGTGGGGCCTGCGGTGATGAGCAGTGTATGCATGGCGTGAGGGAGGAGGTGAGGGGGAACCTCTACTTAGCAGCTAGAAGCTCTAGGAAGAGGGGGATGACCTTTCGGAGGAGGGCGTTCTTACCACCACGGGACAGCTGGTCCTCGACAAGGGCGATTTTCCCTTGCGTGGCTGCTCCGGTGAGCTGGCGTTGGGTGCCATGGCTCGTGATGAGGGTCTGCTCTATGTTACCAGTGGCAGAGTCCGTGCTGAGGAGGAAGCTTGCACTGGGTGAGATGACTCCCAGCTGAGAGATCTCGGTCTCACCCCCGATGTTGATGCGGGTGTGGATGGCGTCACCGGCCTGGTTCTTAAACTCATAGACACCGGAGGTGGCGGCGCCTCTAATGAGAGTCCACCCTGCTTGGGTCGCGAGCCAGGAGAGAAGGAGGAGACCTGAGGTCTCTTTCCCTTTTTGCACCTGCACGAAGGCTTCACAGATGTTCGGTAGCTCCTCTGAGACGAGGTGGTTATCAAACATAGCGGCAAAGGCGAGGCGGTAGGCGTAGCTGCGCGTCCATGCCAGATCCTGGATGACGAAGCGGCGTTGCACTTCCTTACGTGCCTCTAGGACGAGCTGGTAGGATGCCAGTGGGTCTGCCCACTCGGTGCTGTCAAAGATGAAGCGGTCGATGAGGGTGTAGAGCCGTGGCTCTAGGACGTTACTGAGCTCTCCCTGCCACCAGAAGACGAGCGGGAGGTCGCTGTTAATGAGCGAGAAGATGGTATTCCGCAGGCGTCCGGTGACATAGCCCTCTAGGAGGAAGGAGAGGTGCTCACAGCAGACCGTCTTCTTCCCGTTCGTCATATTACAGTGCGCGGAGACCCATGAGGTGATCTTAGGGTCGGCGGCATCGCGGTCCAGGGCGATGGAGAGCGCGCGGCAGGAGTGGTTATGGGTGAGCTCGGCTACCTGTTGGTACATTTCCTCCAGCTTGGTCGCGTCCTCAGTGAAGACGGCGAGGTTCATCAGCGAGGCGTGTGTCCGAGTGTCGTCGTCGGGGAAGAGAGCCTTCAGCTCCTTCCGCACGTCCTTTAGAGGGACTTCTTTACCTAAAATACTCATAATGTATGTGTCAGCATGCCTAGGTTTAGAAGCGTCTCCAGTCAGATCCCTCAGATTCGATCAGGTCATCAGCGGCGTTTGGTCCCCATGTGCCAGCGGCGTATTCGCTCATTGGGATGGCGTCGGAGTTATGCCAGGCGTTCTGGATGTGGTCGACGAACTTCCAGGCTTCCTCTACCTCGTCACGACGGGCGAAGAGGGTGGCGTCTCCTGCCATGGAGTCCAGCAGGAGGCGCTCATATGCCTCTGGGCTACTCTTACCAAAGCTGGTGGCGTATTGGAAGTTCATCTTCACTGGCTCCATACGGATGGCGGCACCAGGGAGCTTAGAGTTCATGCGGAGCGAGATGCCCTCGTCTGGCTGGATGCGGATGACGAGCACGTTCTCAGACGGGGAGTCCCCACTGATAGCGCTAAAGAGCACGTTCGGGACGCTCTTAAAGTGGATGGAGATCTCGGTAGCCTTCTTAGGGAGACGCTTACCAACGCGGATAAAGAACGGCACCCCGCTCCAGCGCCAGGTGTCGACAAAGGCCTTAATGGCGACGTAGGTCTCGGTTTGGGACTCTGGTGGGACGCGGTCTTCTTGGCGGTAGCCAGGAACGTTGTTGCCGTTGATCACGCCTTCCGAGTATTGGGCGCGCACGGTGTGGGCAGCGACCTTCTCTGGGGTGTCGAGCTGACGCAGGGCGCGGATGACCTTGACCTTCTCATCACGGACAGCATCTGCAGAGAGGTCTGTCGGTGGCTCCATCGCTACAAGAGAGAGGAGCTGGAGGAGGTGGTTCTGCACCATGTCACGGAGGGCACCAGCGGTGTCGTAATACCCACCACGGCCACCTTCCATCCCGAGGTCCTCGGCACAGGA
Organism: uncultured Verrucomicrobiales bacterium; assembly: GCA_964455925.1. Taxonomy (GTDB): domain Bacteria; phylum Verrucomicrobiota; class Verrucomicrobiia; order Verrucomicrobiales; family Akkermansiaceae; genus WTJZ01. The sequence goes on from CAYWAG010000193.1 coordinate 2,188, forward strand.
GATCTCTACGTGGTCGATGTGCTGATTATTCCAGAGGGGTTCATAAATAGCGTTAGCAAAGCGGAGAACCATGATGTTCTGCGCGGTTTCCTTACCGAGGTAGTGGTCGATGCGGTAGGTGTCCTTCTCGGCGAAGGTGTTGTTGACCACTTGGTTCAGGTGCTGGGCAGAGGCAAGGTTCTTACCGAAGGGTTTCTCTACGATCACGCGGGACCAGCATCCGTCCTTAGCCTCGTTCAGGCCCACTTCCTTGAGCTTCTCTAGGACATCATCGAAGAATTCTGGCGCGATGGAGAGGTAGAAGAGGCGGTTGCCCTTGCCGCCACGCTCCTCGTCGATGGCGTCTAGGCGCTCAGCGAGGCGCTTATACCCATCAATGTCATCAAAGGTGGACTGGTGGTAGTGAATGTTATCTGCGAAGCGATCCCAGACCTCATCATCATGTCCATTACGGGATACTTCCTTATTGAGCTCGGCGAGTCCGTCACGGAAGACCTCGTCGGACTTTTCACGACGGGCAAACCCGATGATCTTCACGTTGCTAGGAAGCTCTCCGTCAACAGAGAGGTTATAGAGTGCGGGGACAAGCTTTCGGTGTGCGAGGTCTCCAGTGGCTCCAAAGATTACAACAGAGCACGGCTCTGGCTTGTTACGGGATACTAAGTCTTCTCGGAATGGGTTGTTCATGAATATAATCGAGGGTTACAGCGATCTAGAGTGGAGTAGAAGCAAATTATATGCCTTATTTTCCTCCGTGCATGAATGAAATTCACGGATAGGATGATTGCGTGGAATTCTATGGGAGATTTAGAGACTAGGAGTTCGGGCAGAGTTCGAGGGCGAAGTCGATGGCTGCTAAGAGGCTGTCAGGCTTGGCGATGCCTTGCCAGGCGATGTCAAAGGCGGTGCCATGGTCGACCGAAGTGCGGATGATGGGGAGTCCTAGGGTGACATTTACGCCTTCATCGAAGCAGAGGGTCTTGAGCGGGATGAGCCCTTGGTCATGGTACATGCAGATGTAGGCATCTACCTGTGGGCGAATGGAGGGGAGGAAGGCGGTGTCTGGCGGGAGCGGTCCGAGGACGCTGATGCCTTGCTGCTGCAGTTGGTCGATGGCGGGTTGGATGATGCGCTCCTCTTCTTGGTTCCCAAAGAGCCCGCCCTCGCCTGCATGGGGGTTCAGTCCCAGGATGGCGAGTTTAGCAGGGCGGTTATGGCGTTGCTGCATGACATCAGCCGCTAGCTGGGAGACCTCTACAATGCGCTCAGTGGTGAGGGTGCCGGGGACATCGGCGAGACCAATGTGGGTGGTGACGAGGGCGCAGCTCAGCTCGCTACCGCTGAGCATCATGGCGTGGTTTTGTGTGCGCGTGCGCTCGACGAGGATTTCGGTATGTCCTGGGTAGGAGATGCCGGCGGCTTCTAGGGCGGCTTTATTAATAGGGCAGGTCACGATTCCGTCCACTTTTCCGCTCAGGGCATCATCGATCGCGGCGGTGAGCGCGGTATAGGCAGCGCGTCCGCAGGCAGGTTGGACTTGACCGGGTTGCACTTGCTCTGGGTGTTCTAGTGGCTGGTCAACAATGGTGAGCCCCTCTATGGGGAGCGCGAGCTGCTGGGCGATGCGCTCTAGGTGCGCCCGGTTTCCATAGATCTGGTAGTGAACATCGGGTGTGACCTGCTGCTGCCCTAGACGGAGGCAGAGCTCAGGGCCTACCCCAGCAGGGTCGCCCATAGTGATGGCGAGAGTTGTTGGCATAAGGAGACGGTATGGGACAATGGGGGAGGGTGCAATGCGGAATCTTAGCCAGATTCTTTTCCGGTGCTGAATGCGAGGTGAAGAATTGTTCTGTTTCGGAATTGCATTCGGGCGTGGGGTGGGGGTAGGTCGTTGGTATGCTAAAAGACGGGATCTTTATTACAGGGACAGATACGGATGTGGGGAAGACAATGGTGTCGCAGGCGTTGCTGCGCTGGGCGTGTGAGGCGGGGGTGCCGTTGTTAGGGGTGAAGCCGGTGTGCTGTGGGGGGCGATCCGATGTGACGGCTCTGCAGGCACAGAACCGCGCGGCGGGGTTCTTCCTGCATGATGAGGAGGTGAACCCAGTGTATCTGGACGCGCCAGCGGCCCCGCGGAGCTTAGAGGGGAAGGTGCCGCCATTGTCGGCAGTGGTCGGGCAGTTACAGGAGCTGGGGGAGGCTCCATTGCTGGTCGAGGGGGCAGGGGGCTGGGC
>CAYWAG010000194.1:0-4420 GCA_964455925.1 uncultured Verrucomicrobiales bacterium
AGTGGGGAGTTTCGTCGTGGTGTGCCTTGTGCTGAGCTGTGCAGTGGTCGACGGGTTTTCTCTGCGAGAAAACCCTACCGGTGGGAGAGTCTTATTGGCGAGTCCTAGTAGAGTGGCGGTGCGAGATTAAAATCATCCCCATTTAGAATAGGCTTGCACCGTGAGGTGAGATGGGCATGGTTTGTGGTATGCACGAATTTAGCTATAAGGATGGCTCACTTCATTGTGAGGAGGCAGATCTTGGTAAGTTAGCGAAGGAGTATGGCACTCCTCTGTATGTCTATTCTGCCGGGACGATTCGCCAGAACTACCTGGCTCTGAGTAAGGCGCTGGATGGGCTGGATCATGAGATCGCGTATGCGGTAAAGGCGAACAGTAACCTGTCTGTAATTAATGTGTTACGCGAGCTAGGGAGTGGGTTTGACATCGTCTCTGGCGGGGAGCTGTTTCGCGTGATCAAGGCAGGCGGCGACCCTGGTAAGTGCACCTTCGCTGGCGTGGGTAAGACAGAGGAGGAGATTCGTTACTCCATCGACTGCGGGATCTATTGCTTTAATGTGGAGTCAGAGGAGGAGCTCGTAGAGATTAACCGCATCGCGGCGACGATGGGGAAGGTGGCGCCGATTGCGGTCCGCGTGAACCCAAATGTGGATGCGAAGACACATAAGTATATTTCTACCGGTAAGTCTGAGAACAAGTTCGGCGTAGACTTCGAGTATATAGAGGGGGTTTACGAGCGTGCGGCTAAGCTGGAGAACATTCACCTGAAGGGGCTGCAAATGCACATCGGGTCACAGCTCACGGATGTGAAGCCGTTCGTAGAGGCGGTGGAGAAGGTCACGCCTCTAGCAGTGAAGCTAAAGGCAGCCTACGGGATCGAGTTCTTCTCCATTGGGGGCGGGATCGGGATCGTGTATGAGGATGCGCTGGCATCTGGTCCGGAGTCCTGGTGGAGTGCGCAGTCCGACGAGGAGCGCCCACTGACGCCAGAGCTGTATGCACAGCGTGTCGTCCCAACGCTAAAGGAGAGTGGGCTGAAGATCCTGCTGGAGCCAGGCCGCTACATGGTAGGGAACGCGGGTGTGATGCTCACGAAGTGCCTGTATGAGAAGAAGGGCACGGCTAAGACCTTTAAGATCGTCGATGGTGCGATGAATGACCTGATTCGTCCTGCGCTCTATGAGGGGCATCATGAGATCGTGCCGGTGCAGGAGAGCTACGACCAATCCGTGAATATGGACATCGTGGGGCCTGTCTGTGAGTCTGGAGATTTCTTCTGCCAAAACCGGGAGCTACCAGATGTGCAGCCTGGTGACTACATCGCGCTGATGAGTGCGGGGGCATACGGGTTCGTGATGGCGTCTAACTATAATACGCGTCCATATCCTGCGGAGCTGCTGGTGGATGGCGGGAACGTGAAGGTCATTAAGCCACGCCAGGTGCTAGAGGAGTTGGTCGAAGACGAGCTCGAGGCTCTCAATGCGTAGAGCACAGGCACTTAATACCAGAACTTCAGACGGTAGAAATACGCTGGATTTATCACAGCGGTCGATGCCGTGAAGTCATAGGCGGAGCTGGTGGCGATAAAGTCATCGGCGACCGTCCAGGTAAAGAGGTCTGGACTGGCGAGCAGCTGGTAGCGTAGCCCAGGGATCAAGTTATCCGCGCCGATGCCTGTGGTGAGCGGATCACTGAGGGTGGGGGCGGCAGTGGGGGTAACATTCAGCCGCCATGCTAGCCCGAAGTCGGAGCTGCCCGTTAGTCCACTGTTGTTAGAGACTGTGAGGGTGTAGGTGCCCTCGGTCAGGTTGGTGGCGTAGATGTGCTCTAGGTTGTCCACGCTACTATCAGAGATATAGACCAGCGAGCTGTCCGCATTTGTGAGGACGAGCCGGAGGTCTGGGAGTGTCTCTGCCGTATAGCTGTATGTGTTGCCCCTACGGGACTCTGTGATGGGGCGATCCCAGCAGATGACGGCACTGAGGTCGGCGGTCTCTACCCCTGCGGGGATGGTGAGGGTGTAGCTACTGGTCCCATTATCCACGGTGCCGCGGTCCCAGCCATAGTTGCCCAGTGTGGTGGAGGTGAGCGGCCCCGCATCAATGATGCGGTAGGAGTGAAAGGCGTTTACCTCTCCCGCCCCATAATGGGCGTCCAGAGGGCGCGTTTCTGTCCCCGTGGTGTCAGAGGAGGAGTTTACCCAGGCTGGGAACTCTTCCTTCGTAGCGCCGGCGAGGATGATCGCGCGCTGGAGGTCGGTGTGATCTGTGATCGTGCTGTAGAGCTGTGTCGCGGCATATCCATGTAGCATAGTGGCAACGGACGAGACTTGTGCGGTCGCCCAGCTGGTCTGCCCGCCGTTACTGACGAGGTCAGGCTTAGTGCGCCCAGCGGTGATGCCAAAGGCGAGCATTGTGGCATCTTCCAGGGTGTCGCCAGAGGAGTGTCCTCCGCTAGTGCGTCCTACCGTGAGTCCATTATAGGAGTACCCCCAGAGGGGAGGGATGGGAGTGGCGGCTCCATTGTCGAGCCCTGCGACCATGAGGGTGCCGCCGGTGGAGGCGAGGTAGTCATACTTATGGATCGCGGGTGGGAGGATGCTGGTGGAGATCCATGCTTGTGATGCGACCTTGCCTGCCAGTGGCGTGAGTTGCACTCCGGTCTCCTCGTACTGCCCCGTGTCACTGAGCACATCTAGCTGAACGTCTAGGAAGCCCGTCACGCTATAGTTATCCACACTACTGACCCCAGTGGCATAGGAGGTGGATTGTGAGTAGAAGTCCGTAGCCACGGAGGCGGCGTGTCCAGATCTAGCCGCACTGGATCCTGACTGATCGGTAAACAGAATGTTACTGTAGTTCCCTGAGGTCGGGGTAGAGGTGGCACTGTAGGCAAAGGGGAGGTAGTTCGTGCCCGCCTCGATCTGCGCTACGGTAATGCCAGAGGTGAAGTCTGCCAGTGAGACGCTGGCACCGATGTAATCCAGTAGTTCTACCATGCCTGCGTCATCGAGCCAGTCGGCAGTAGCGCTCATGGGCATGAGCGCGAGTAATGACATAACGGCGCGAGGTATGTGAGGAACCGAGTGAGTAGAGCTCATAGTATTACTAAAGCGGTGTGATGGTGCGCTTTTGTGTCATGTTGGTGCGATTCGATATTATTGCCAGAGGAAGGACTGCTGAGAGGCGATGGGGGAGCCGTTCTGCAGGAGCTCTGCCTTCCACGCCAGGATGCGTCCGTGCTGGCTGTAGTCACGATCTGTGATCTGGAAGGCGCAGTGCCGGGGGGCAGATGCCGGGATGGTCTGCTCCTGTATGCGTGGTTCGCGTCCCTGGTCTGGCTGCTGGTAGGAGAACCGGACGGTCACGGGCTGGCTGGGGTAGGGGAGCAGGCTGGCTTTCCAGCGGACGCTGTAGTAGTGGCCGTGCTTAGTGGCGCGGTCTTGTGCCTCTATCGTGTTCCCGTAGCGGTAATGTGCCTCTGTGTCGATCATAGGGACGCCAGTGCGCTGCGTGTACCCATCGCGGAGGTGGAACTGTGTGACCTCCAGCGGTGGGGCACAGCTGGGGAGGAGGATGAGAAGCGCGCTGCCTAGGAGGGCATAACAACGGATGCCAGCGGGCTGTAGCCGCCGGGCATGGGAGAGAAGGGGATGAATGACTGCGAGGAGAGGCATGATGGGATGAAAGGGGAGAGTGGTTTTTTTCCAGAAATCGGTTCTTGAGACGCGGAGGCGTTCTGTCATACGTCTATACTGTATCTTGGTGAGATGAACGATTATATAAAAGAAAAATTAGATGCCTACGTGTCATCTCAGGGATTGCGGCAGACGAAGCAGCGCAGCGAACTGGTGGAGGTAATTTTCTCGTCCACCGAGCACTTTACGATCGAGGAGCTTCTGGATCGCCTCAAGCGCACGGACATTCGGGCATCTCGTGCCACGGTTTACCGCACCGTCCGCCTCCTGGTGGATGCCCAGATGCTGGTAGAGATCGACCTTGGGGAGGATGTTACTACGTATGACCCGAACTTTATGGAAAACCCCGTGCATAACCACCTCGTCTGCGTGGACTGTGGCAAGGTTGTGGAGTTTGAGGATCAGCACTTAGAGCTACTGAACGACTGCTTATCCCGCCGTATGGGGTTCCGCCCGGTTAAGAAGTCGCTCCGCATCGAGGCCTGCTGCGAGAAGCTCCGCAGTAGCGGGAGCTGCGCGAACCTGATCGAGGCCCGCCTGAACCAAAAGCGCCTCCCCAAGCGTAAGAAGTAGCATCAGTGTCAAAAAAGAGGATTGAAAATCATAACGGCATTGCGTATGATGCCGTTATGAAGAGTAGCGGGTATGTGCATCCATTTACGGACTTTGGGTTTAAGAAGATTTTTGGCGAGCCGCATTCGCTGGTCTCGTTGCGCGCGTTTC
>CAYWAG010000195.1:0-4393 GCA_964455925.1 uncultured Verrucomicrobiales bacterium
TAATAACGGCTCCACCGCCTCTAGTCGGATCATAAACTACCCTATATATAACAAGCAGGCGGCACTCTCGTTACTTAGTATTCTGTACTGTAGAGCACGGAGAGGACTAAGCCCGAAAGGCCGCCGTCAGATACCAGACTGGGTTACGCCTCCTTACTGGGAGACTGGTCCCATGGATGCCTGGGTGGAGCTGCTCTGCTCCTGAGCCGGCGCTGCGGCGGGGGTGTCTGGCTCCAGCTCGATGCCGGCCTGTGCGGCGAAGTCCGCCAGCGCCATCTCTGCGAGGGCGTCCTGCTCTGCCTCCTGCATCTTAATGTCGGAGAGGTCGAGGCTATCCTTAGCAACGCGGGCACGCCCAGCGGCCTTAGTGCGCTCCTCCTCTACGATCTCACCGAGGCGGTTCAGGTTATCACCAGATCCACCCAGGCTGCCTACCATACCGGATGCCATTTCATTGAGCTCTGCCATTGCAGACTGCACCTTCATGTCATCGATGCCACGGCGTAGGTCCTCGATCTTATCACGCGCGGCCTTAATGCTGACGTCACGGGCGTTCACTAGCTCCTTATAGCGGAGCTCTGCATCCTCCAGCTGGTTCTTAATATCATCATGCTCTGTCTGCGCTGTCTTATAGTCCATTGCCGCCTTTGCAGCGGCCTCACGCTGTCCTGCCTTTAGGAGAGCTGTGGTCTTCGCCTTAAGCTGTAGCTCATCTGCATCCAGCTTCTTAGCCCGTGAGACGAGACGCTCCACGAGGCCGGCGTGGTTTGCCAGCCCTTTGTTAAACTCTGAGATTTGCTTACGCAGGTTCTCCTTCTCTACCTCGAGTAGTGCCTCTGGATTCTTCTTCTCTAGCCCACCGATAAAGATGCTAAAAAAGCCCTTAATTAAATTTGATATTCTCTTAAACATAATGCTTCTGAACTGATACACTACAGCTAAGCGGATTTCATCCTCCGCCTCAAGTGCAATTCCTGGTTGATTTTATAACTACCGCTCCGGGTTGGAGCTATGTGGCGTCCTGGGGTGGGGGGCTATGGTCTTGAGCTTTTCGCGCAGGGTATAGCGCGTGATGCCTAGGAGCTGGGCGGCTTGGGATTGGTTCCCCTTCGTCTGCTGCATGGCTTGGGTTAGGAGGATCTGCTCGGTGATGGCGATCATCTCCCGATACGCGCCGTCGGGTAGTTCGCCGTTGGCGGCGCGTGATAGGAGGTTAGCGGCGAGCTTCTTGAGGTCTGCCTCCTCGTGCGCGGCGTCTCCATCCACTAGGGGGCGGAGGTCATCGGTGTTAATGGTGAGTCCACGCTTCTTTAGGAGGACTTGGCGGAGGACGTTTTGGAGCTGGCGCACATTCCCCGGCCATACCTGCCGGGCGAGGAAGGAGAGTGCCTCTGGGGTGATGCGTGGGTCTTCTAGCCCTAGCTCACGGCTAAAGAGCTGGAGAAAGTGATGCGTGAGCACACCCACATCCCCGAGCCGCTCGCGTAGTGGGGGCAGGCGCAGGGTGGATCCATTCAGGCGGAAGAAGAGGTCTGCCCGGAAGGCTCCTTCCTCGACCATTTGCCCCAGGTTCCGGTGAGTAGCGGCGATGATGCGGACATCCACGGGGATCTCCTCTGCCCCCCCCACACGCTGGATAATCTTCTCCTGCAGGACACGTAGCATCTTAGCCTGGAGGAGGGGCTGCATGTCACCGATCTCATCCAGAAAGAGGGTCGCGCCATGCGCTTGCTCGAACCGGCCCGTCTTACGCGTAGTCGCACCGGTAAACGCCCCGCGCTCATGCCCAAAGAGCTCGCTCTCCAGCAGGTTATCTGGGATGGCGGCACAGTTCACGGCGATAAAGGGCTTATGCGCGCGGTGTCCATGCTCATGCAGAGCGCGGGCGATGACCTCCTTCCCCGTTCCCGTCTCCCCCCGGATCAGCACAGTCACGGGGGTGGCGGCGAGCTTGGCGAGGTCACGGTAGACCTTAGCCATGGCGCGGCTCTTACCGATGATGGAGGACTGGGAGGGCTCCGGCTGGGCATACGCGCTGCGGTCGGGCGCGGGTTCTTGCTCTGTGAGGGCCTCGTTAATGACCTCTGCTAGCTCTGGTGCGGGGCAGGGCTTAGGCAGGAAGTCATGGGCACCGGCTTGGACGGCCTTAATCGCGATGGTGGCATCGGTGCTCTTAGACAGCAGGAGACAGGCGAGGTGGGGGCGCTCTGCGGTGAGCGCCTCTATCAGGGGGAGCCCGCCCATGCCCTCTAGCCGGTACTCTGTGATCACGAGCACTACGCCGGTCTCATGCAGGGCATAGTCCAGTGCCTCTGCGCCGTCTGTGATGATGGTGAGCTGTGCTCGGTGCTGCTCTAGGAGAGGCTCCAGCGCCTGTGCCGTCTGCGCAGCCTCGCTCGCGTTCCCATCTACGAGGAGAAAGTGTTTTTCCTGTTGTGTCGCCATCGTTTACTGCCATAACGTAGCATGATGCATGGTGGTAGATCGAATCTTTTCTTAGCTTTTACAATAATGGTGTGGGGCGTTCTCATGGCAGGGATTCTCCCCGTCCGCGCCCACACTGTAGATCAGTTCTACATGGAGCTCTACCCCAGCGAGCAGAGCTACCGCATGGTGCTGTATGCAGATGCCGCGTATTGCCTGCCGGAATACCGGGGCGATGATGATAAGGAGGCGCCCTCTCGTGCCTGGTTACAGGAACTCTCTGAGGAGGAGCACACCCGCCTGCGGCATGAGGCCGAGGGGTTCGTGCGGGAGACGCTCGCCTTTATGCAGGATGAGCAGCCGCTGGAGTATCAGGTGCGCTTTCCGGACTACGACGCTACGCCCTATGACTTCTTCCCCTCGCTCCTGGATCGCGCGATCTTACGCATCGAGATCGCAGGTCCCTACCTGCCCACCGGAGGATCCATGCAAGTCAGCTGGCGCGACCTCTATAAGGCGAACCTCCTCGTCGACATCGTCCGTGGGAGTGGTGACCATGAGAGCCGCACCATGCTACAGGTGGACTGGGTAGAGGGCGGGAACCAACTCGACCTCGGCGTCCTAGTCTACCCCTTTGATGCCACCACGGAGCAGGGCGCGGAGGGGCGCGTGGAGGTGCAGAGCCGGCACAGCTGGTGGCTCTACCTCAAGATCGGGTTTGACCACATCGTGCCAAAGGGGCTGGACCACATCCTCTTCGTGGTAGGGCTCTTCCTGTTTAGCCCCCGATGGCGTCCGCTCCTGCACCAATCCCTCGCCTTTACCCTCTCTCACTCCCTCACCCTCGCCCTCTCTCTGATGGGGGTGCTGAGCTTTGCGGGCAAATGGGTGGAGGCGCTGATCGCACTCAGCATCGTCTTCATCGCGGTGGAGAACCTCTGGGCGCGCGAGCGGCTGGCGCGCTACCGCTTGCTAGTCGTGCTCCTCTTTGGGCTTATCCATGGCTTAGGTTTCGGGGCGGTGTTACAAGAGTTCTTACCACGGGAACGCGTCTTTTGGCCGTTGGTAGGGTTTAATCTCGGGGTCGAGCTAGGGCAGCTCCTCGTGCTGGGGCTCTGCTTTCTCTGCTGCTGGCCGCTCTGGAGGCAGTTCGCACGTATTCGCGTAGCTGGCTCCGTGCTCCTGGCACTCATGGGAGGCTATTGGGTCGTGGAGCGGGTGCTGGGCTAGTGTCTCAAATCATATAACTCACATTACGCCGGTAACCGTAGCATGCCCATCTTGGGCATGAACGCCAGAAGGGATACTATTGCAAGGGGAGAGCGTTCCGACTTTATGATCGACTCGCCGCAGAAAAGAGGCTCAAGGACGTGGCATTCATCCAAGACTATAAGGGATAATCCTGAATTCCGCAGTTGATTGTAACTATTCAGGTGGGGGGAGCAGGATATTTAAACCGCGAAAGGCGCTAAATTCCGCTAAAAAAAGAGAGGAACTCAAACCTGCATGGGAGTGCATCATCGTATTACGTGCCACACGAGCATACTAGAGTGAACCAGAATAGTCACAGAGCAAGAATTCACAGAATTAACGCCTACTCGCTCTGTTGCTCCTACGCCTTCCGTAAAGCAAACTACAAGAAACCTCGCTTTGATCATGCAACCAGATCAGTTCTTTTTAGCGCAATTTAGCGCCTTTCGCGGTTAACCACTCCTTCAGCCCCTCCTGAATAGTTACAAAAAATCAATCCAATCTGCGTTCATCTGCGGATAGAAAAAATACAAAGTGAAAATTGTCGTGTAGTGTGTGAATAGTTACAAATTTCTCATACTGGTCTGAGGCTTCGCTCCGGCTGGTTGATCCGAAAATCCACAGTTAGAAAACCGTAAAGACACGACGATCGCTAAGTTTTTTTAACTCACATTGCGGCAGTAACTGTGGCATGAGCATCTTGCTCATGATTGTCCCT
>CAYWAG010000196.1:0-4360 GCA_964455925.1 uncultured Verrucomicrobiales bacterium
AGTCAGAGATGGCGATCCCGATGAACCCTCCATCTATCCCGAAGATCGGTGCTCCGCATTGCTCTGGCTCGACCAGGATGTCGCTCTGGATGACGGAGCGGAAGGTGTCTGTGTTCTCAGAGAGCTTATTATCGCCGAGCTTATCCATCATGTTGATGCGCCCGCTGGAGCTGGACTTTGCCCCGATGGTGGTCTCGGCATTGTATTGTCGCCCGTTGCGGTAGTAGATGGCGGTGACCTGATCACCAACGTGGAGGTCGTTGATCTCCTCCACCAGGGCGGCAAATCCATTCACTTCCACTCCATTAAAGGAGATGATACGGTCGCCTTTTCTGAGACCCATCTTGCCAGCGGCACTTCCAGGGGCAACAGACAGGAGAAGTGCTCCGCCTCCGATCTGGGTGGGGTCTCCGCTGACGCCGAGGAGGGCACGGAGTTCGCGCTCCTTGACACTGACGACCCCGAGGCGCACGACGTTGCTCTCGTAGACCTCCGGTGTGCTCTCTAGGCTCTTAGCCGACATGGCGGCTAGGAACTGACCGAGTTCGGCAGTCTGGCTGTGGGCGAGGAGCTTAGTAGGCGCTGCTAAGCCAGAGATCTCGAGGACGGCTAGGTCATGCTCTGGGTAGCCACCAATAAAGTTGACTGGGTATGCCTGGATCCCTGGGCGCCAGGCGACGAGCTGTAGCGGGAGGTTTAAGAACGCGGAGAGCGGTGCGATGGCTAGCCCATCGTCGATCATGGTGGCATGGAGGAGCGGGGTGGTGACATCCTGGGGTGCAAAGAGCTGCACGAAGGTGTCGCCCCGTGTCTCGCGCAGGGGCGTGGCCCAGCTAAAGAGGTCGACCATCTGCTGCTGGAGGCGGGGCTTATCGACCTCGCGGAGGTAGGGGGAGTCGTCTGTGTGCTCGAGTCTGGGGGCGAGCATGTCGCGCTCAGATCCCATGCTCTTACGCGCCGCGAGCGTGACCTCCGCGCGCATCAGGTCCCCGTCACGCTTAATGATGACCGTGACCTGGTCCTGTGGCTGTTTACGCCCCAGGGCGATCATGACATCCAGCTGGGTCGTTACGGGGTCCGCGTCTACCTTGACGATGAGGTCACCTGGGAGCAGACCGGCGAGGTCAGCGGGGCCGTTGGGGATGATACTGACGATAATGGGGCGGGGGTCGTTGCGCTGGTAACGACTGTTCGATGAGGGGAAGTTAATGCCGATGGCGGGGGTCTCTGGGGTGTAGAGGACATTGGGCTGGAGGGTGCCCCAGCTCTTACGCTTCATGCGGTCCAGATCGTCGATAAACCCGCTGATGCCGGCGTGTACATTAAAGCGGGCGAGACCATTAATAGAGGAGTTAATCGCGATGACCTCCCCCTGTATATTAAAGAGCGGTCCGCCGGAGTCCCCACCGATCAGCGGGCAGTCCGTGGTGAGGTAGCGTCCGGGGTTATGCGCCCGCACACGCCCAAACCGCACGGGAGCAGTCCGGGTCTCATCATACCCTCGGCTATGCCCGATGGCGATGACCCAGTCGGTGACATCCGTCTCATCGGAGTTCCCCAGCGGGGAATACGGCCAGCTAAGCGTGGTGTCACTGAACATGCAGACCGCGGCGTCCTTATAGCGGTTCATGCCCAGGATGGTGATCTCGTGCTTACTGCCATCCGCCAGGATCGCCCGGGCAAACTGGTGCCCATCCACGACGTGCGCAGCGGTAAAGATTAAGCCGCTAGGATCCACAATGACGCCACTACCCGACCCGATGGTCTGCTGATCAGGCCCAACAAGCTCGATGGCAATGACGCTGTCCTTCACCGCTGCCACGGTTTGCATCACTTGCTGCTCCAGCTGGCGGAGTTCGGGGGCGACCTGTCCTGCCTGCACGAGGTGCGTGAGGCTGCCCGCTATGAGGGTAACGAGGGCGACGGTATTGCGGGTGATTCTTAATAAAGGTGTAATTCCATTCATTATCTACACATTTCTAGCGAGCTGAGGGCGGCTCTTAGTTTAGGGAAGCGGCGGAAAGTTGTTGGAGCAGGGCAGGGGGGCTTATTGCTCTGCGGGGTAGAGGGTGATGCCGGTGTATCGGCTGGCAGTGATCATACGCCCAAACTCATCCTCGATAAAGATGACGTCCGTGACGATCCGTTGCGCGGGGGCATCATCGGTGGAGGGTGGGGTGAGGGCGTTCGTCTCTAGCTCGATGAGCAGTTTCTTACGGTCCTTAGAGAACTTAGCGGCGCGCACGCGGGGCTGGGCGTCGGCACGCTCCTCGGCTGGTACGAGGCGCTCGTACCCTTCCTTAAACTCTCGCATCAGACGGCGCATCTCCTTATCGCCCAGCATCATGGGGACCTGGAGCTCCGTGACGGGGGCGGTGGCTTCTAGGGCATCCCCATCAGAGGAGAGGGAGAGCGATGGGACAGAGCCGAGGCTCTTCTCCCCCGTAAGGTAGGGGCGTCCTAGGAAGAGGCCCAGGAGGATCAGACAGAGCCAGAAGGCGGAGCGCAGGGCGCTGCCTTTGCCGCTCTTCTTACCGCTGTTGCTATCCTTAGGCGGCGTAGTGGGCTTACTGCTGTCGTCGGGAGCGGTGCTCTTAGCCGGAGCCTGATCGCGTTCATCCTTAGGTATAAATGACATGCCCCTAGACATAGGCGAGAATGCGGCAAAAGCAAAACCAAAAAATCCTACTAGCCAATAATCCCATATTATGCTACGACCAGCGACCCCGATTTTTCCCCCCTATATTCTATGCCAAACGTCTTTATCAAAACCTATGGATGCCAGATGAATGAGCGTGACTCTGAGCAAGTCGCGAACATGTTCCAAGATGGCGGATACACCGTCACGCAGGAAGAGAAGAAGGCCGATGTGATTCTGGTCAACACCTGTTCCGTTCGTGACCAAGCAGAGCAAAAGGCCCTCGGTAAGATGGGCATGATGGGGAAATACCGTGAGAATAACCCGAACATCGTGTTCGGGTTTATGGGCTGTATGGCGCAGTCACGCGGGAACGAGCTCTTTGACCGCATTCCCCACCTAGATGTCGTGGTGGGAACACAAAAGTACCACCGCGTCTTCTCCTACGTCGATGATATCCTGACACAGCGGGTGAGTGCCCGGATGGATAACCCAGAGCTCGCGCTCACAGGGATGAACGTCTGCGATGTCGCAGAGGAGGAGGGGTCACAAAACACGATTAAGGAGCACCTCCCTATCCAAGAGAAGCGCGCTACCGCCTTCGTCTCCATCATGCAGGGCTGTAATATGCGCTGCTCCTTCTGCATCGTGCCAGACACCCGTGGACGTGAGCGCGGCCGCCCGATCCCAGAGATCGTGGAGGAGGTGCGTAACCTCGTCAGCCAAGGGGTGAAGGAAGTCACCCTCCTCGGACAGATCGTGAACCTGTATGGCCGCACGGAGTTCCCTAAGGTCGATGGGAAGAGCCCCTTCGTCCAGCTGCTAGAGGCGGTGCATGAGGTCGACGGGCTGGAGCGCATCCGCTTTACTTCACCACACCCCATTGGATACCGCGATGACCTCGTAGCGGCATTCACGTACCTTCCTAAGCTCTGCTCACACATTCACTTCCCAATGCAGAGCGGCAGTGACCGCATCCTAAAGAAGATGCGCCGTCCGTATAAGAACGAGAAGTTTATCGAGATCTGTGAGAAGATGAAAGCCGCGCGCCCAGACCTCGCTATCACCACCGACATCATCGTCGGGTTCCCTGGTGAAACGGAGGAGGACTTCCAGGACACCGTCGACTGTGTGCAGCGTCTCGGGTTTGATAACTCGTTCGTCTTCCGTTACTCTAAGCGTAAGGACACACCTGCTGCGGAGATGGATGAGCAGCTCAGCGAGCGTGAGAAGGAGGACCGTAACCAGCGTCTCCTACGCGTGCAGGAGGAGCTCACTACCTCTAAGAACGCCGCGCTTATCGGCACCGTACAGCAGATCCTGGTAGAGGGCCCGTCTAAGACGAACAAGGAGAAGCTCTCCGGCCGCACGAGCCAAAACAAGATCGTCATCATCGAGGGGAACGCCGAGCGCATGACCGGGCAGCTCATCGATGTGCTCATAGAGGACTCCACCGGCTACACGCTCTACGGCACCCCTGTGCTACATGATTAAGTTGCGCTTGTAAGCTCTCTGGTTTTACCTTAGAGTGCAGTCTATATGATAGACTTTGACTTTACCGGTTGCTCTCCTCAGTTCCCCACTACTAAGACGCCTAAGCACGTAGGCACGACGGGGAACGGGCAGCTGGATCAAACGATTTTGAGCCTTTGTGAGTCCATCCCATCAGTGGATAATGACACCGCGCTGGCAGAGATGATGATCACCGCTGTACGTCTAGCC
>CAYWAG010000197.1:0-2310 GCA_964455925.1 uncultured Verrucomicrobiales bacterium
CTCTCTTCTGGGCGAGATCCCTGTCCTCGGGCTCCTCTCCACCGCTCTCTTTCAGGACACTAGAGCGCACACGAGGGTAGGTGATTGCGGGTGAAAAATGCCATGTCGTGCCGTGTAAATAGGGATGGGAAAATAATGCCCTTTAGGCTTTGAGCGAACTTCATTGTACAATATTACAGGTCTCAATGAAAAGTATGACTTCGCATTGGATCGGGCTTATGACTGCCTGTGTATTCTCGGTTTGTTCGCTATGGGGTAAGGACTCTCCACCTAACATTATCTTCATCTTCTCTGACGACTGGGGATGGCAGGATCTGAGCTGCCATGACCACCCGTATCTTCAGACGCCAAACATTGATCGCCTCGCTCAGGAGGGGGCAGACTTCACACGCTTTACGGTCGCTAGTCCTGTCTGCTCTCCTAGTAGAGCCGCAGTCATGACAGGGCAGTTTCCCGCCCGCCATTCCATCGACGGGCACTTCGCGTGGGTCGATGATAATGAGAGCCGAGGCATGCCGGATTGGCTCGCGACTGATGCGCCTTCCCTCCCACGCATGTTGCAGCAGGCGGGGTATAAGACCGCTCACTACGGTAAGTGGCACCTCTCTAACGAGATGATCCCAGACAGCCCTACGCCACTGGCATACGGCTATGATCACTACGCGGCCTTTAACTGCTCTGGAGAGCAGATGCCTTACGATCACGATGTTCACCACGCGATCGACTTTATTGACCGCTCCTCGGCAGCAGGCGCGCCCTTCTTTATTAATCTCTGGATTCACGAGCCGCATACCCCTTTCCATGTCCTGCCTAAGTACCTCAAGCGCTTTCGTCACCTAGAGAATGATGCGGACCAGATCTATGCGGCTACCCTGGCTTATGCAGACGCCCGCATTGGGGAGCTGCTGGATCATCTCGATGCATCCGGTCTGGCAGAGGATACCCTCGTGATCTTTAGCTCTGATAATGGTCCTGCGCGTAGCCGGAACCCAGAGTCCCAACCCTCACTAATCTATGATGCCGCTACGGGCGCAGGGTTTGACCTCGGTGCGGCTAAGGGCATCACCGGCGGGCGCAAGGGGTGTAAGGCTTCTCTACATGAGGGCGGCCTCAACGTTCCCTTCCTCGTCCGTTGGCCGGCTAAGATTCAGCCCGGGACAGTAGATGCGCAGAGCTTTATCACGGCTGTAGACCTCCTCCCTACCTTCTGTGCTCTGGCAGGCGCATCACTACCTGCAGGCTACACGACCGACGGGTTAGATTACAGCTCTGTCCTTCTAGGTGCTCCCGCTCCACAGCGTGCTACCCCTATCTTCTCGCGTTATAACTCCGGCTTCGTGGCGGATGAGCACTGGGCTACCTACACTGCTATTATCGATGGGTATAAGCTCCTGCTGAACCCGAAGACTGGTCGCGAAGAACTGTACTACCTCGTCTCCGACCCAAAGGAGCAGGATGACCTCCTCGCGGCTCAACCAGCACGGGTTGCTGAGATGAAGGCGCAACTCGCAGCCTGGAAGGCGACTCTCCCTACCGTCCCGGCAGGAGACGTGTTCTCCTCCATCCGCGGTAATGCCGACGCGATCCTGGAAACAAAGAAGCCTTATAAGCGCTATAAGTAAGGAGGAGCCTACAGGGTGTCAGAGAAGCCTCTCCTTTCCTCCTCCGCGAGGCTTCTCTGCGATAGGTTTTTGTCGGAGTTTTCGGCTTTGCGGGAGGTGTTGATTGTGCTTTTTGATTATTTTATGGTGAGTTTTTTATTTATTGGGGTGTTTTTTATTTCTTATTTATTTAATAGTTGATTGGGATTATTATCTGTACGAAAAATGTTTTTTATATGGACAGTATTTTAGGGGCGGTATATACAACAGGGAAAGAACTAAACAGTATGGCACCTAAGTATGAGACTAGCTACACCTTGATAGGGCGCGCTCTGGATCTGGATGATCAGGAGGCTTGGGCGCAACTCTATGAATACTACTCGAACTTTATCTACCACCTCCTCGCAAACTTAGGCGTAGAGGTGAGTGATAAGGATGAGGTGCACCAAGCGATCATGATCAAGCTGACGAAGGCGCTGAAGAGTTATGATCAAGAGAAGGGGAGATTTCGTACCTGGTTTGCTACGCTGGTAAAGAACGAGGTCTTCACCCATTACCGTAAGCAGAAGAACTTTACAAACTCCATGAGTTCTCTCGACGCGGAGTATATTCCTGAGCAAGCTCTGGATCAAAGTGATCTGGAGGGGAACATCGCTGCGGAATGGAAGCGGTATATTACGAAAGTTGCTCTCGACCGCCTGCGCTTAAG
>CAYWAG010000197.1:2410-4348 GCA_964455925.1 uncultured Verrucomicrobiales bacterium
CTGCGGAATGGAAGCGGTATATTACGAAAGTTGCTCTCGACCGCCTGCGCTTAAGTTTCCGAGGACACGCTATCGATATCTTTGAGCTCGGGACCAAGGGGTTTACAACGGATGAGATCTGCGAGAAGCTAGGACTCTCTGCCTCCACGGTGTACACCTTACGTAAGAGGGTGAAGCGTTATCTATATAATGAGGCCGAGTCTATTATCTTAGATACCGAACGTCGATAAGACTATGGCTGGTGACCTTGATGACTTTGACTACGCTAATCTTTACGAGGATGTGAAGCTTCGCCTCGGAGAGGCAGGGGGAGATCATGGAGCCATCCATGAGTTGCGTAAGGAGCAAGACCGTCCCCTCGTGGAGATGAACCTTATTGGTGAGGGAGGGATCAAAAAAATCTATAAGTGTTATGACCCTAAGAATAAGCGCTACGTGGCGGTTGCTCGCCCTAAGGAGCCTAAGCACCATAATGTCTTGATCTATGAGGCATGGGTGCTCTCTGCACTACAGCACCCACACATTATTAACCTCTATGATGTTAACCTTGATGCGCAGGGGGAACCCTACTTTGTCATGTCCCTTGCGGAGGGGCAGAACCTGGAGGGCTATCTTAAACACCTGCCATCGTTGCAGGATAAGCTCGCGATTTTTCAAAAAGTTTGTACCGCTATTGCTCATGCGCATGAGCAGTACCTGATTCACCTCGACCTTAAGCCCCAAAACATCCTCTGTGATTCCTCTGGCCATGTCGCTATCTGTGACTGGGGGCTAGCAAAGTATGTAAAAATGGATGGGACCATCTCGGTGAATTCAGAAGAGCACCTCCATGACTTTGCCGATGACCCTAGTGTAGGTAAGATCCAAGGATCTCCAGGCTACATGGCTCCGGAGCAAATCCATCGGAACGCACCTGTTGGTGTTCAGTCTGATCTCTTCTCCCTTGGTGCTCTCCTTTATTATTTGCTCGTGGGAGAGGCTCCGTTTACTGGCACTACACAGGAGCGTATTGCTAAGACTAAGGCTATGGAGCTGGATGTCTTAAGAGACAGGCTACGTGAGCATGCGGTCGATCCTGGTCTGGTAGCGATTATCCTAAAGTCTCTCGCACCTGACCAGAAGGAGCGTTACCAGCTAGCGAGCCAGCTCTTAGAAGATTTATCCCTTTATCTCACTGGGTTTATTTCCGGTGCGGAGCCGCCCTCTACCGCTCTGTCTGTTCGTCGTTACGTAAAGCGTCATCCAGTGCGTGTACGGATGGGCGTTGCGTTTGTATTGATTAGTGCTGTTGCCTCGCTTGTTTTTACGTCTGTACTTCGTCAGAAGGGGGTTGCTCTTGAGTCGGCAGAGGGAGCGTTAGCACAGGTCCATGAGCAATTAGCATCGCTAGAGAGCCAGAGCGTAGCGGTTCATGATGCGCTTAAGCAGTCCCCCCAGATGCAAGAGGGGCTGATGGGGGTGGTACATGATTATATCTATCGTTCTGCAGACTTCCAGGCATACGCGTTACGCCAAGGAGATGTCGAAACTCTTCTGCATATGTTGCCTCCCTCCACACGTAATAAGCAGAATATTTCCCACCAGTTGAGCTATATTTATGCGGTGCAGTTTAGGTTTGACCAAATACTGCCCAATACTCGTATTGGCGACTTTTATCAATCCTTCCAGGAATACGGGGTGACGCCTGAGAAGCCTCGCCCAACACAGAAGGATTTAAACGACTACTTTACTCGCGCTCATACGGAGCGGATTAATGCGGAGCTTGAAGGCGACTTTCGCAAAGGTATCTTGGGCATTCATGAGCGCATGATAGCCTATGACCACTCCTTTATGCGCCCAGATATCTCGTACTGTATTCCTGTGAAATGTATCCTAGAGTCGATTAATGAGGCGGGGATTACCGTAGAGTGTGATGAAGCGGAGAGTGTTATTAGTATC
>CAYWAG010000198.1:0-4342 GCA_964455925.1 uncultured Verrucomicrobiales bacterium
CAGGGACCCGATGCGTAGATCCTCAGGGTGCACGCCATCCAGCGGTGACAGCACGCCCCCCAGGCAATGGTAGCGCCCTGTGAAGGCTCCCGCCCGCTCGAGAGCCAGAATGTCAGGTGCCTTCTCCACCACACAAATCGCGTGCGGGTTCCGCTGCTCCGAGCGACAAATTTTGCACTCCTGCTCGCCCTCAGAGAAGAACCCGCAGGTGGGGCAGAACCCGATGTGCTTCTCACACTCCACCAGCGCCTCTGCCAGGGAGATGGGGTTACGCTTACGATCGAGCAGTAACCATAGCGCGATGCGCTCCGCACTGCGCGGACCCACTGCCGGTAGTGCCTTTAGCTGCGTGATGAGCTCTTGCAGTGGGGCGGGGTAGTCCATGGGGGGCAAAAAAAACAGGCTGAGACAACAAGGGAGGCAACGGCTAGGCTGAACGATCTGCTAGCCTTATTACCAAGACTTTACGACATCACGGGCATCTTTCCCCGTCATGTCCAGCGCTAGCGTGCTAGCTGCGCCCTGGGACAGGGCGATGCAGCCACGCTTGATCGCAGGTGCATTCGACACCAGAGGGTTTTCCACCTCATCATCATAGTCCGCATCCCAATACACATGATAGGCGTTCCCCCAGTAGTCCACAAAGGCATAGGTGGTCAGATCCATCCCGCTAGTGCCATTAGAGTTTTGGCTCTTCATGGGGAGGTAACTCGTTTGGCGACCATTCAGGTTCTCGGCAGCGGTGCTCATATCATCTCCGCCGACCAGTGCCTCTACAAGGGTAGAGGAGGTAGCGCCCCCATCCAGGACGATGCCGTCGTCGCCACCTGTCAGCGCCAGCGCCCCTCTACCGTCAATATCAGGATAGACGCCATTGTTATCAGAGCGATACGCATCCATCGCGCTCACGATGTTCATGCAGTTCGTCTGCGCCTCCATCTTACGCGCCTGCACGACGCCACGGCTCACCGCCGGAACCGTCACCGCCGCCAGCACCGCGATAATAGAGATCACGACTAAGAGTTCTACTATCGTAAAGCCACGAGAGGAAGAGACAGAGCGAGCAGGCTGAGAGGGGGCGGGGCGTGTTTTCATAGACTAAGAAAGGAGGGGATTATGGTTTCCCCGTATCTTAAACGCATCATTCTCACTTCTACAATTGCTTTTTCTCAAAAGATCATAAAAGATAGAGCTGTGTCGAATACATCATCTTATCGTGAACAGATCCTGCAACTACTAAAGCAGAATCCAGGACAGTCCTACAACAAGAGCGAGTTTGCCCGCACCCTCCACATTCATCATAATAAGAGAGCCGACATGCGGCGCGCCATTCTAGCGCTGGAGAAGGAGGGCATTATCCAGATCGGGCGTCGCGCGCGCTACAGCCTCACCGCCCCACAGGATGCCAGCAGTGCCCCAGCGACACCGGTAGGGCCAAAGACCACCCTGCGCCGCTCCCTAACACAGCGCTCGGATAGCGGGGCAAAGAGGAAAAAGCTCACCAAAGCAGAGAAAAAGGCAGAGAAACGCCAGCGCCCCGCCCCACAGGACGCCCTCGTCGGCACCATTCGCCTCCTAGGGTCTGGTCATGGCCGCCTCACGCTGGATGATCCCCACCCCAGCGGGCAATCCTACGTCCACATTCCTGCAGGTAAGACCGGCACCGCCCTCACCGGGGACCAATGCCTCGTCCACCTAGAGGCCCGCACTGCCCCAGAGTGGATGCGCCACTCTAAGAAAGGGCGCGAGCGGTTTAAGAAACAAGCCCAGCAACGCCCCAACGAGCTCGTCGGGCGCGTCTCTGAGGTTCTCACCCGCACGGCCCAATCCCTAGTCGGCACCGTCTTTAAGAAGAACGGACGCTACTACGCAGAGACCGACAGCCCCAGCCTCCCAAAGGTCATCCAGATCCAGACCCTAAACGGAGCTAAGCCTAAGCAAACCGTTGTCATGGACCTGGTCCAGTGGGACCTCCCACACCTCCCCCCCGTCGCCGATGTCACCGAGATCCTCGGCTACCATGATGAACCCGGCGTAGACATCCTCGGCATTATCCACCGCCATAACCTACCCCTAGACTTCCCCCCAGAGGTCCAGGCAGAGGCCGACCGCACGCCATCCAGCATCCCAGCCGACGAGACCGCCACGCGCTATGACTGCCGCGCGCTCCCCATCTGCACCATTGACCCCCACGACGCGCGCGACCATGATGACGCGGTATGGGTACAGCGCCTAGAGCAGGACGGACAGCACCTCGGGTGGAAGCTCCAGGTCCACATCGCGGATGTATCTCATTACGTAAAGCCTCACACCGATCTTGATAAGGAGGCCCTGAAGCGCGGGAACTCCACCTACCTCGTAGACCGCGTCATTCCCATGCTACCCACCGTGCTCAGTAACGGGCTCTGCTCCCTCGTGCCGGATGAAGACCGCCTCACCAAATGCGCCGAAATCACCTTCGACCCTCAGGGGAAGATCACTAAGAGCACCTTCCACTCCGCCATCATCCGCTCCGCCGCCCGCCTCTCCTACGAGGACGCGCAATCCATGATCGATGACCCACAGCTCGTCCACCCGCTAGCCGATGATGTCCGCGAGGCATGGAAGCTCGCCTCCCTGCTCCGTCGCAAGCGGTTCGCCAACGGCGCGCTCGACCTCGAGTTCCCCGAATACCGCATGAATATGACCGACACGGGGCAGGCAGATGGATACCGCATGAGTGAGCACACAGAGTCCCACCAGCTCATCGAGGAATACATGCTCATCGCCAATGAGGCGGTCGCCCTCGCGCTAAAGAATAAGCAGCGCCCCGCCGTCTACCGTGTGCATGAGGACCCAGACTACGATAAGCTCCAGGAGTTCGGCGAGATGGCATCCATCCTCGGGTTCCAGTCCGGCGACCTCACCAGTAAGCACGAGCTCCAGCGTCTCATCCACCAGCTCAGCGGCACCCCGTCGGAGCAATCCCTTAAGCTTAACCTCCTCAAGTCCCTAAAGCGCGCCACCTACTCCCCCGAGCCCCTCGGGCACTACGGCCTGGCTAAGGAGAACTACACGCACTTTACCTCCCCCATCCGTCGCTACGCCGACCTCCTCGTGCACCGCGCCCTCCAGCCCCTGCTGCAGAACCCTCCTGCCAGCATTGATAAGGTCCCTAAGGGCCCCGCGCTCGTAGAAATGGCAGACCACATCTCCACCACAGAGCGCACCTCCGCCGAGGCAGAGATGGACTCTAAGCGCCTCAAGCTCCTAGAGTGGCTCGACACCCAAGCCGTAGGGGGCGACCTCACGCTTGACACCGCCCCCTCCTTTGCCGCCGTCGTCACCGACGTCCGCTCCCTAGGCCTCATGATCGAGCTAAAGGACACCATGCTCCGAGGCGTCATCAAGCAAGCCGACTTCCCCCCCGGACACTGGCAGATCGACAACCACAACAAGCGCTTCACCCGCAAGGGCAAAGGAGGCACCCGAAAGATCGGCCTAGCAGACCACATCACCGTCAAGGTCAAGCACGTCGACCTCGACCGCCTAAGAGTAGACTTCTACCTCGTGCTCTAAGCAACTCTTGACAAACCAGACCAGACTTGGTTTAATAACATCCATGGAAGTTATTAATGTGCAACAAGCCAAGACGCATTTATCGCGTTACCTAGAGGAGGTCGCCGATGGTGCAGAGATCATCCTAGGGAAGAACTCTAAGCCCATCGCCCGCCTTATCCCCTATGTAGAGGAGCAGCCCGCCCGAATCCTCGGAGGAGTAGAAGTATGGGAGTCCGATGACTGTTGGGACCCGGACCCTGAGATCGAAGCCCTATTCTACGACAGCGAGTAAGATGCAATATTTATTAGATACTTGCGCCTACATTGCAGTCTTAGATAGCAACGACAGACTCAGTGCAGAGACAAAGGCGATCTTACTGAACCCTGCTAACAAGATTTTCGTGAGTGCGATTACAGGCGCAGAAATCGCGATCAAATCCTCCCTAGGGAAGCTCCGCGTCGCCGCCGACCATAACCTCGAGGTCACGCGCCGAGGCTTTCTGCACCTCCCCGTATCCTACGAGCATGGATACGCCCTGCAGGAGTTACCCGCCCATCATCGAGACCCCTTTGACCGACTGCTCATTGCACAAGCACGCAGCGAACAGCTCACCATCATCACCTCAGACCGCATCTTCGAGGCATACTCAGTCCAGCTCCAGCCCATCTAGCGCGACATTAGTGAGATAATAACACGGCAGATCCATCAGCGGGAGACCAGCCGCAAGTGGCGCACCATAACAGTCCCACACCTCCGTGGCAGGTAGATCGACACGGCATTCCTTCCCATTCGCCCACGCCA
>CAYWAG010000199.1:0-4323 GCA_964455925.1 uncultured Verrucomicrobiales bacterium
TGCTCCTACGCCTTCCTTAAAGCAAACTACAAGAGACTTCGCTTTGATCATGCAACCAGCCCAGTTCATTTTAGCGCAATTTAGCGTCTTTCGCGGTTTAAATATCCTGCCAGTCCCCACCTGAATGTCACTACGAGAGTTCATTAAGAGCCTACCGCTAAGCGCTCGGCGAGGGCAGGTGGTAGCCCTGCCTTATAGATCTTCTCTTGGGTCTGCTCTACGTTATACTCCAGGCGATAAATGTTTACGACCCCTGCATCAGAGTCATAGATGGCATAGCTCGCACGCCAGTCACGATCCCGAGGCTGTCCCACGGAGCCGACGTTGATGAGGTACTTCTTCCCGTCCTCAATGTTCACATTATACTCCTCGTGGCTCTGCACGCCACCGTCTTGGATATAGATCTGTGGGACATGGCTGTGACCGACGAAGCAGAGCTGCGTGTATTGGTAGGCAAAGCAAGCAGCGGCATCAAACTTGTTAGTAACATAGTTCCAGTGGCTGGGCTGATCTAGCGAGGAGTGCACGATCGTAAAGTTATCGATCTGACGCACGTAACGGAGCTTTAGGAGCCATTCGCGCTGCTCCTCAGAGAGCATATTGTATGTCCACTCCTGCGCCTTTAGCGCGATGGGGTTCGTGTTAAGCGCCGCCCCTGGCTGGGCAGAGTCCTCATCATGGTTCCCCTTCACAGTAGGGCAGCCCATTTCGCGCACCTTCTCCAGGCACTCCACGGGGTTCCCCCCATATCCGACGATATCACCAAGGCAAACATACGACTCACATTGCTGACTCGCAGCGTGTTCTAGGACGGTCTCAAAGGCTTCTAGATTGCCATGTATATCTCCAAAAATAGCGTATCGCATAGGTAAAATGATTGATTTCTTTTTTTCGTATCGCATTGCCTTAAATATGTCCAGTCTTTTGGAGCATCATACGGAAAAAATATGAACAGTTTTAAGCAAAACACCCCAAACCTTGTACTAAAACAGAGGCTTGGGGCGTGCTGTGCACTCGCGTAGTAACGAGTGGGACGTGTGGGACGATTAGTCCACTAGGTCCATGGGGGTAAGGTGCAGGGAGTTAAGCTCTGCCTTCTCACCACCTTCTTCGACACATGCGACCTTGATCGTGTATTTCCCAGCCTTAGGGAAGTTAATCCACCCGATCGGGAACTGCTGGAAGTTATGCGAGGAGTTCTGCTGGTTCTGGATCTTCTCTCCACCGACGACCTCTACGCCCCAGACGAGACGACCTTCGCCCGCGTAGGTGAGAGCGGCATTATAGTCACCAGGAACGAGCACATCGACCTCAAAGACCGCGCGTCCGTCTTCTCCCCACTTGGAGAACACTTGCGCTGCTTTCCACTCACCGAACTTCTCCATCCAGCGCTTCTTACCATAGGTAACTACGCCTTCTGGCTTAGCAAACTCGGCAAAGATCTTGGTCTCCTTAGTCGGATCCACCGCAAAGACGTGGCTCGCCTTTGGCGCACTGTCGAGCTCGACCCGAATGACGGAAACAAGCTTCTCTGGCGCAGTGGCAGGAACGTTGATCGCGGTGCCACTTCCTACTGTCTCGTAGGTCAATTCTTGAGGTCCTTCGTCTGTAAGGAGCGTCGCCTTTAGGATCTTATTCTCCACCGCTGGGAGGTAGAGCTTACCGTTACGAGGCCAGTCAAAGACAGAGAGCTGAAGCGTGTTGCCCTGCGTCGTAACATCACCCCATGGGAGGTCGTGACCGAATGGGGAAGGTCCTGCATTATAGATAATGTTCGGGTACTTACGGATCCACTCGCCAGACTCACGGAGGATGGTCTTAGCGCGCTCTGGCACTGCACCGGTACCGTCTGGCCCGATGTTGAGCATGTATGTTCCACCACGGCCAACACAGGCGATGGTGCGCTTAAGGATCTCCTTAGGCGTCTTCCAGTATTCGTCATACCAAGCGTATGCCCAGGAGTCATTGGTCGTATCTACAGCTTCCCACAGACCATCGACATTCTCGTGTGGGACTTCCATATCACCGAGGCTCTGGTAATCACCAAGGTTGTGACCGGCACGGCCGGAAACGAGCGCATCAGGCTGGTTCTTACGCACGACCTCTACGAGCTCCTCTACATACTTCTTAGGCATATTGCCTGGGGTGTCGAACCATACGAGCTCGATCTTACCGTATTCCGTGGTGATCTCCTCTACCTGTGGGAGACACTTCTCATAGAAGTAGTCGTCAAAGGTTTTCTCCTCACCAGCGGCGTTAGTCGTTGGGCCGTGTCCGCCACCTGGGTATGTCCAGTCTTGGTTATGCGAGTAGTAGAACCCGAACCCGATGCCCTGCTCTTCACACTCCTTAACGAGCTCCTTCATTGGGTCGATGCCCCATGGTGTCGCCTTAGTGATGTTAAAGTCGTTACACTTAGAGTCATACATAGCGAACCCATCATGGTGCTTACTGGTGATGATGATGTACTTCATCCCCGCATCCTTCGCGAGGGTGACGATCTCCTTAGCATTAAAGTTGGTTGGGTTAAAGCGCCCTGCGAGCTTCTTATACTCCTCTGGTGGAATGTCTGCTACGCGCGGATTCATGATCCACTCACCAATACCATAATAGGTCTTATCTCCCACTTGGTTCCCGAGGAGAGAGTAGAGTCCCCAGTGAATGAACATCGCGTAGTTCCCCTCATCAAAGAGCTGACCACGCTTAGCGTCCTTGGCGCGGAGCTTGATCGTCTCCTTACCCGTGTTCCACATCTTGTCCATATCCTCCGCCAGCGCTGGGCTAGCAAGGCTGAGAGCAAGACTACATGATAGTGCTATATATTTTCTCATTTGCATCACCTATGTATAACGATTCCCGCCCTTGTCTATACAGAACCACGAGAAAAAAATCGTTTTCTTGACGAAACGAGTCAACCGAACCAGTTTTTTTACGCCTAATCACACTACGCGACATTTTTTATCCGCAGATTGCGCAGATAGACGCAGATTACAAAAATCGGTAGAATAGACAGGAAATCACTGCTCTATTAGGGAATCTAATATAGAGTTTATGGCTCTATTCAGATGGTATCTGTCGTGCTTGCGCTGAGGGCTATCCCCCTCCTCACACTAGCCCAACAACCATACCTTTTTGTTAAATTTAATCCAATCTGCGTTCATCTGCGTAATCTACGGATAGAAAAAAATACAAAGTAGAAATTGTCGTATAGTGTGACGCCTAATACACCTTGCCTCCCTCCGGCGCCTGCTTACACACCGTCAGCCCGTAATGCTGCGCCCCTATCGTGGCGGTGGTGGTGAAGAGTGAGGCATCTAGCGGGGTCTCACTCTGCAGTTGGTAGAGCCGCGTGCGCGTCTTCCCCGCAGTCTCCATGCGCGAGATAATCTCCTGCCCGATGTAACATCCCTTATCAAACGATAGCGCCAGCTCATAGAGCCCCACCTCTGCTGGTAACTCCCCCCCTGTGATCTCACGCCCCCAACGTGGCACCGCATTCGCCGCACACCAGGCATCGGCGACCTCACCGGGTAACGCCGGAGCCGCCTGTGCGCCCTCTGCCACAGAGCGATCCACCAGCACCTCCGCACGAGGAGCACGAAAGCGCGCCGAAACCGTCCGATGCCCCCCCGCATATTCCTCCTCCCCCTCGCAGGCACTCAGCGAGTCTGCGCACAAGATCTGCCAGCGCTCATCCTCACGGCTCCACTCACAATCATCCGCGATCAAATACCGATCCAGCCGTGCCTCCATCGCATCACCCAGCTCTGCTGGACAGTCTATCAGATACGACCCATCAGGTAACTGCTGCAGGCACCCTACCCCTTCGATCCGTCCCTTAGCATCCGTGATCGCCGTCCATAAGGTGGAGGCCTGATCCACCGCCGCGACTTTTTGCGTAATCTGCCCGTTCAGATACCGGGCAGAGTCAGGACCATGGAGACGAAGAAAGGCGCGATCTGGAAGAGCGTAATAGGACATATCCCCTCACCCCTACGCTAATTCAAACAACAGGTCAACCCACCAGATAAAATCCACCACCCAGGAGACACCAGAGCTTGCATACATTGCCATCCTTCGTTACCTAGTGGGTCTATGGCAGAGAAGAGAACTCCACATAATCGTGCAGTCATACGGCGCACTGTAATCGTCGTTGTCGCACTCCTGCTTCTGAGCATCATCGCGGTTCTGCTATGGGGTGCTCATACCCTGAGTGCCCCTGCGCGGCGCCCGCTCCAACTGTATCACCAGAGCTGGCTCCAAAGCCCAGCAGACTACGGGCTAAAGCTACATCACTGGACTACCCCACAGGGGCACATGCCC
>CAYWAG010000200.1:0-2216 GCA_964455925.1 uncultured Verrucomicrobiales bacterium
GGTTAATGTAGCTCCAGGAACCCATGTTCTGAGGCTCTTCCTGACACCAAACGTATTTGGTCGCCTTCGGATAGGTGGAGGCGATCTGCTTCACCATTTCCTCATGGTATGGGTAGAGCTGCTCGACCCGGATGATCGCGGCGTTATCCAGATCTGGGTTGTCGGCGCGGTGGGCGACGAGGTCGTAGTAAACCTTACCAGAGCAGAAAATGAGACGCTCGATCTCGTCTGCAGGAGCAGGAAGGGCGGGATCGTCCAAGAGCTCTTGGAACGCAGTGTCACCAAGGAAGTCATCAAGGGATGAGACCGCCTCTGGCTTCGTGAGCAGGCTCTTAGGCGTCATGAGGATGAGCGGCTTCAGCACGGAGCTATGCTTCTGGCGACGGAGTGCGTGGAAGTATTGCGCCGGGGTCGTGAAGTTCCCCACGATCATGTTCTCCTCCGCACAGAGCTGGAGGAAGCGCTCCATACGGGCGCTGGAGTGCTCTGGCCCCATGCCCTCGTATCCATGCGGTAGCAGGAGGACGAGGCTGGATGGGGTCTGCCACTTAGACTCTGCCGACGAGATGAACTGGTCGATCATGACCTGTGCCCCGTTAGCGAAGTCACCAAACTGCGCCTCCCACATGATCAGCATGTTCGGGCATCCGAGGGAGTAACCGTAGTCGAACCCAAGGACGGCGGCCTCTGAGAGCAGACTGTTATAGACGCAGAACTTCGCCTGATCTGCATCTAGATTTGCGAGCGGGATGTAGCGTTCGCGAGTGTTGTTATCATAGAAGACCGCGTGACGGTGTGAGAAGGTGCCACGGCGGCAGTCTTGGCCAGAGAGACGAACCGGGTAGCCCTCTAGGAGGAGACTGCCCCAGGCGAGGGACTCGGCGAACGCCCAGTCAAAGTTCTCTCCGTTTGCGAGTGCCTCGGCACGGCGAGGGACAAACCGCTTAGCAAGTGTCGGGTGCAGCTTAAAGCCACCGGGGATCTCTGTGAGAGTTTTACCGACCTTGGTAAAGGTGTCTGCGTTAATACCAGTCTGCACTGGGGCATGGTCGTATGGAGCTTGCTCGACGGCAGTAGAGCCAGAGAAAACGGTGCGCTCACCTGCTTCCTCCGCCTTCTTCATCTCTTGATACCCTTCTTCTAGCCCATTCCAGATCTGGTCATAGATGCCTTGTGCCTCATCTGCACTGAGGGTGCCCTGCGCGACCAGCTGCTTATGGTAGGCGGAGTGGAAGGTGTCACGACCAGAGATCGCGCGGTAGATGTGTGGCTGTGTGAAGGCGGCTTGGTCCGTCTCATTATGCCCCTGGCGACGGTAACAGAGCATGTCGATGACGATGTCACGACCCCACTTTTGGCGGAACTCCAGGGCGAAGAGGGCTGCCCATACGAGTTCCTCTGGCTTCTCTCCGTTGACGTGCAGGATCGGGGATTCGATCATCTTAGCCACGTCTGTAGCGTAGGAGGAGGAGCGTGCATCCTCTGGCATCGTGGTAAACCCGATCTGGTTGTTAACGATGACATGGATGGTGCCTCCGGTGCGGTAACCAGGAAGCTGGGAAAGGTTCAGAACCTCGGCAACAGGCCCTTGCCCTGCGAAGGCGGCATCACCGTGTAGGAGTAGTGGCAGAACGCGGCTACGGTTAGACTGCACCCCATCGTCCCCTAGGAGACGCTGACGGGCACGCGCCTTCCCTTCGACCACCGCATTCACCGCCTCTAGGTGCGATGGGTTAGCCGCGAGAGACACGCGGACTTTACCCTTCTCTAGATCCAGAGTCTTCTCATACCCCAGGTGGTACTTCACATCGCCATCACCCGCGACGAGGTCTGGCACGTAGTTCGGGGTAAACTCATAGAGGATCGTCTTGATAGACTTCTTCACGAACTGCGCCAGAATGTTCAGGCGACCACGGTGCGCCATCCCCATTTCGATCTCATCTACACCCGCCTCAGGGCATTGCTCCAGTAAGCGCTGGAGGAAGATCATGACCCCTTCACCACCTTCTAGGGAGAAACGCTTCTCCCCGATAAACTTCTTAGCGATAAACTCCTCTAGGAGGCCCGCCTCATAAGCCCACTTTAGGGCCTTAGCGTGGTCTTCCTTACCCAGGCCGTAACTCCGCTCCTTTGCCTCGATCTTCTGGCGAATCCAGTAACGGACATCCGCATTATGGATGTGCATGTATTCGAAGCCAATGTTACCAGCATAAACG